>JBEEMV010000145.1:0-16313 GCA_041192505.1 Bacteroidota bacterium | reverse complement strand
GGCGGCAAACACAGTAGTTAAGCCTTCGTACGTTAATACTTTAATTTTTGAATTGTCTTTAAATAAGATTTCAATTTGTTCAATTCGTTGTGCTAATGGCAATAAATATTGCTTGGTTGTATTATGTCCAATGCCAATAATTATTTCATCAAACAATGGCAAAGCTCTATTTACAATATCAAAATGTCCTTTTGTAAATGGATCGAAACTGCCAGGAAAAATTGCTTTTTTCATGATTCAAAAATAAAGAAAAACAAATGCATTTGTAAATAAAAAAACAGCGAACCAAAATTTGGTTCGCTGTTTTTTTATTCTCTTTTTTTATTCGTAACTAAACATTTTAGCAAGATTAGCTGTAATTTTTTTTGCTACAGTTGATGAGTTATCAGCTTTAGTAGTAACTTTTAAATTAGCCGAATTGTTTACTTCAATACCATCAAATATTTTGCTATAATCAATCATCATATGAATGTATTGTGGCAAATTTGCTGTTACAGAAAATTGTTGTTCGGGCATCGTAACGCTTGTGTAGTTATCATTTGAACCAATTTTGTATTCGAAAGATTGCATTTGATTACTGTTTCCATTCTTTAAAGTAGTGGTATCTATTTTACCACTAATATTAGCAAATGCATAACCATCATTTGCAGAAAAGCTGCTACCAAACCACATTTCGGGATGATTTAAAATAGAATTTGATGTTGGCAATGATTGATTTTCGGAAGCATCAAAACCAATATTAAACTTTACGGTTTTATAATTTCCTAAAGGTACCGAACCAATGATATAATCTTCTTCATCTAAAGTTTTTAAAATTTTCGAATCTGCAATTTCAATTTCCGAACCATCTAATTTTACCACTTTAATATGCGATAAATAAATTTGAGCTCTATGCAATGAAATTTTTCTTCCTACAGCATTTATATAAATTGAATCATACGCTTCAACTTCGCTTGTATCAATAGCTGTATGGCAATGAAAAATCAATGTACCTGTTAGTGTTGGTGTATTTGTAGTTGTTGATTTATCTTTTTTACAGGCTACAAATAATGTAGCAATAATAAATAGCGCAATAATTTTTGTGATTTGATTTTTATAATTTGTTTTCATTTTTTTATTTTGATTTAAAAAGAATAATTGATGGAAGTATTCAATATATTTTTCAAAGGAATTTGAATTCCGTTATATTGTTGAATAAGCTGAAAGCCATATTCGGCGCTTATTCTAAAATGAGATAATGATTTGTTTTTACTGGTATAAGATGAACCGATATAAGCTCGTAAAAATCGTCCACCATAATTTTCAACATTAGCCGATGGTTCATTAAACTCATATAGTGCAGCATCTTTGCCTTTTATTTCACCTACATAATTTGTTTCTATATGAATAGATGAACTAATAGTATTAAGCCATGAATAAGCACCCCAAAGATGCAATGCCGTTTCATTTCCAACTCGATAATTGTTTGAATTATTAAAAAATCGTAACGAGTTATTCCATTGAATACCACTTGCAAATTTATTTTGTTGAATCGTATAACTTAAGCCTGGCAATACATCCCAAGTGCCTGTTCCTAATTGCATAGCATAAGATAATTGTGAAGAAGGATAAGCCATATCATCAGCTTTACCTTTTTTGTTGATGTTACCCGTTGGTACATTTAAACCACTAAAAACAATTAGTTGATGTGTTTCATTTTTGAATAAACAATACATGGCAAACAATTGAATATCCGCAAAACCACTGCTCATCATAGTTTCATTTGCAATATTTGAATGATGCATATTCTGCATTATTGAATTACTGGTGTGAGGCATTTGCATATTCATCGTATTTATACGATAATTAAACATAGCCATCAGCGTAAGTTTATTGCTAACGCCATACATTGCCATCAACATGTGCATTTGCATATTCATTTTGGTTGATAACATCAGGTAATTATTATACACTTCATTTTCGGAAATGGTTTTATTCCCATTTACTAATCCTTTCATCGCCATGTTCATATAGCTGTATGAAAACATCCATTTATTTTTTTGGTGTAAATGGCTCATCATAATGGAAGATGGCGCCATATTTATTTTGCAGCAACATCCATTATTGCATGTAATTGTAGAATCGCAGGAAGCATACGATACCTGTAATTGCAACGCAAAAAGAATGGCTACAATTATTTTCGCAAACAATTGTTTCATTTCAATTTAGTTAAATTAAATTAAATAGTATTCAGCTGCCTTAGCAGTGAATTAAAATAGTTTCAGTAAAATTTTAATAACTAAAATTTTGGTGGATGAAAAACTGAAAACAAAAATGTAGATAGATGATGAACGAAATGTAGATTTTCGAATTGAATAAAATGTGTGGAAGGATAAAAATTTATTGCGCCTTGATACAGATTAAATAGCTCTTCAAATTTTTCTTTCGAATTAGATGAAGAAGGCTTATTGCTCTTTTCATCTTCTTTCATTTGTTTTTTTAAATGGCAACTTCCTTGGCAGCAATTGCCTTCAATATTTCGTTTTACACAAATATTTTTTGCAATATAATTTCTATTTAAATTAAAATTAACCACAATAAAAAACTTGGTAAAGCTTTGCGACAACACCGCAATAGAAAGCAATATGATGAAAATGTTTTTCAAATGATGATTACAAAAGTAAACTATAATTTGATTTCAATTTTGTGATTATTGTCATAGGCTTCTTTAGAAAATACCATTCTTCTCTGTTGGTCAACGACTCCGTATTTATCGGAGAGAAGATAAAGATGAGGTCATTAATAAACATTTTCTGAAGAAGTCTATTTCATAAAGAATAATCCACAAATAAATATGGCAGCTACTACACAAATTAAATCAACCAATAGCATGGTTGATAAGGTGTATCGAGTATCTTTTATTTTGATTGAACCAAAATAAACTGCAATTACATAAAAAGTAGTTTCGGCTGAGCATTGAAACACACAAGCTAATCTGCCAGTAAAAGAATCGGCGCCATAAGTACGCATGGCATCTAGCATAAAGCCACGAGCACCTCCCGAACTAAATGGACGCAATAACCCAACTGGCAATGCATCTACAATTGATTTATTGATATGAAAACTTAAAAATAATTTTGAAATTAAATTGGATAATATTTCGAACACACCACTATTTCGGAAAATTGAAATAGCCACCAACATGCCTATAATATAAGGAAAAATGGTAACACCTGTTTTTGCGCCATTGGCTGCTCCATTTACAAACGAACCAAAAACATTCATTCCTTTCTCGGTAAATATTTTTTCTTTATAAAATGAATAGCCTAAAATAAAAAGTATAATCAGCAATAAAATAATGTTTGAAATATTATTGGTAAAATGATTTTTGCCAATTAAATCGAGCTTGCTGATATAAATTAATAAGCCAGCAATAGCGCCAATGATGGTACCGATAAATACAAATAATGAAATGCTTTTAAAATTTATTTTTTGTCGAATACCTACAATTATCATGGCAGCTAATGTGCCTACAAATGATGTAATAATGCACGGCATCATAACATCGGCAGGGTTTACAGCATTTTGTGCAGCTCGATAACCAATAATAGATGTTGGAATTAAGGTTAGCCCAGCAGCATGCAAACACATAAACATAATTTGCGAATTGCTTGCTTTATCTTTATCCGTATTTAATTCTTGTAGGCTTTCCATTGCCTTTAACCCAAATGGTGTGGCGGCTGAATCTAAGCCTAAAAAATTAGCAGCAAAGTTTAAGGTCATGTAGGAAATAGCAGGATGATTGGCTGGTACTTCGGGAAATATTTTTATAAATAATGGACTAAATAATTTTGCAATTTTTTCGGAAGCGCCCGAATCTATTAGCAATTGAAGTATGCCGCAGAAAAAAGTTAAGTAAGCAATTAGCGGCAGCAGAATATCGAAAATAGTATTTTTACAAGTGGGCAAAATGCCATCGGCTTGTTGTTTGCCGCTGGTGATGGTAACTATATTATTTTTTAATTGGTAGCTGGTATCTGCTTTATTTAGGGTAGATGAAATAGTAATTTTTCCATCCGTTACTTTTTTTAAACTATCCTGAAATGCAATTGGAAATTGATTCAAATATTTTTCGGCAACAATAATGGCATCATCTTTTTTCCCATTTACAGCAAAATCAATTGAATAAATATTGCCCGAAACAAGCAGCCCTGCTATATAAAGTATAGAGATGATAATAATACTTAACCAGAATCTGCTTAATGCCATGTATATAGTTTTATAATATTATACTTCTTCAAAAAATGCTTATTAACTACTTCATCTTTATCTTCTCTCCGATAAATACGGAGTCGTTGACCAACAGAGAAGAATGGTATTTTTCGAAGAAGTATATTGATTAATGTTTGCCTGTTTTTTTACGCATCCGAAGGTTAAGTAATTCAACAATAAATGAAAATGCCATAGCAAAATATACATATCCTTTTTCTACATGAAAATGAAATGCTTCGCCAACCAACAATACACCAATCATCATTAAAAATGATAGCGCTAACATTTTTATAGATGGATGACGATTTACAAAATCGCCAATTGGACCACTAAAAATCATCATCAAAATCATACTTGCTATTACCGAGCCTATCATTATAATATTTCGTACTTCCATATCTTTAATATCAGTAACCAAGCCCACTGCGGTTAATATTGAATCGAATGAAAAAACAATATTTAATAGCGTAATTTGAATAACACCATTCATTACACTAATGGGTTTATCGTTTCCGCTTTTGCCATCTTCTTCGCCTTCCATTTTTTTATGAATCTCCATGGTGGTTTTATACAACAAGAAAATTCCGCCTGCTAATAGTATTAAATCTTTGCCCGATAACGAAAAGCCAAACAGGGTAACTATTGGGTCTTCTAAACTCACTATCCAATTAATGGCAAACAGCAAAGCTATACGCAGCAACATGGCAAGCGCCAAACCAATATTTCTACCAAATGCTTTTTTTGCTTTTGGCAATCTATCGCTTACTATGGCAATGAAAATAATATTATCAATTCCCAATACTAATTCTAACACAGTTAGTACTAAAAAACCAGTGATATAAGTTGACATCATAATGCCACAAATATAAAAAAGCATTGGCTTTAATTTGTTTAAAAATTAAATTATGTACACCTACATTTGTGATTAATAAAAACAATTAAACACATGAATGCAAATAATGCCATTTTAGTATTTCACAGCTTGCTGCGTTGGGTAATTTTATTGTTGGCCGCTGCTGCTTTATTTCGCAGCTATACAGGCTGGCGCAATAAAAAAGAATATAATAAGCAAGACAATTTAACCAGTTTATTTTTTATGATAGCGGTTGATATACAGTTATTAATGGGCTTAATTATGTATTTTGTAACCAGCGATATGGTAAAAGCTTTTAGGGCAAATATGGCTACGGCTATGCACGAAAGCAGCCAAAGGTTTTGGGTGGTTGAACATTTTTTTGGAATGATGATAGGCATTACATTTATTCATATTGGTAGAATGGCATCAAAAAAAGCTGCTACTGATGAAGCCAAACACAAAAAACAATTTATCTTTTTCTTGATTGGTATCCTTATCATTATTGCTACTATTCCATGGCCTGGTATGGCTGCTGGTAGAGGATTGTTGCCGAATTTTTAAGATAAAATAATCAAACAAAAAAAGCGGAAGTTTAGCAATTAAACTTCCGCTTTTTTTTATTTACATTTATAATTCGATATTTAATTTGGTAATACCAATGTGAATTAGTTAGTAGTTCAATTCTTACAATGGTAAATGCCGATTGGATAGATGTTTAGTTCAACATGTTACTATTACATATATCACATCGGTATAACGCCTTGAAAGCATTTTTGAAACTCAGCCCCTGTTTCCATAACCCCGTTTATAGCTGCCAACATTACGTTTATAGCTGTTGATGTTATGCTTACTACAAACGTAATGATGGTTGCAACAACTAAGGTGTAAAGTAACGCATAGAGTTGGCGCCAGTAGGTAAGTCCCGTAGGGATTATATATCGGTAAAAAATAATTCACAAATAGGTTTCTAAGTCCCATAGGGACGAAATATGTAATTAAAAACAAACATCTTCAGCTATTACGTGCCTATGGCACTTTTGCTAGATTCATTTTTCTATGTTCTACCGATGTATAGTCCCACTGGGACTTAATGATATACAAATCTTTAACTTAGCAACTTGAGTTATTAAAAAAAACAATTTACTTTTACGAAAGTAAATACCTTGCCATTAGTTGAAATGAAACATGAATATTTGTTGGAAACAAAAAGCCACTTACATCCTCGTCAGCCACACACATGGCTTGGCTACAGACGAGGACGAGCAGGAATGAGTACTATTTTTTTATAAATTAAATAGTTTTATTGTTCGATTAATTCATCATTCTTTTACAAATTTAGCAGTTTGGCTAAAACCTTTGTCATCTGTTGCTTTGATGAAATATAAACCATTTGATAAACTCGACACATCTATTTGAATTTGTTGAGTTAATGAGTTTTTGATTTGTTGAAATACAACTCTACCCAACACATCCGTTATCTCAATTGTATTTACTAATAACGAATAACCAGTAACTAATAACTTCTCTCCACATGGATTAGGATAAATGCTAAACCTTGAACTCTCAACTTCTTCAACGCCACTTATCACAATGGTTCTACAATTTGAAGTATCGCTGCAATAAGTTAAACTATCTTGTACAATTACAGCATAAGCGCCGCTTTGAATAACTTTTAATGTATCATCATTTGCATTTTGAATTAATTGATGTTGCATACAATCGTACCAATAAAAACTGCTGTGTTGGGCTTGTGCTATTAATGTATTGCCGCTTTGAATAACAGATGTATCAATTGCTGAATTAATATTTAATTGAAGTGTAATGGTTGAATCACAACCAAAATGGTTTGTTATTGTATCATAATAAGTACCACTTTGATTTAAAATGGTACCATTTAAATTATAAGTTTGGTTACTGCAAATAGACTGATTTATTGTTTTTGATGTTGGTTGATTTACATTCAAATGTAATGTTATAAAGCTATCACAGCCTACATAGTTTTGAAGTGTATCGAAGTAAATTCCTGAAGTAGTTAAATTATTTCCATTGAAACTATATGATGAACCAATACAGATATTATGTGTAAAAGAATAATAAGTTTTATGATAAGTGCATAAAGAAACATTTGAAATATTAGTATAAATAGGTGGATTAAAGTCAAAATATATAGCTCCTTGGTTTTGAATAAAACTTGGAGAAGTTGGTTTTACTTTTACTTTAAATGTTACAAAGCCATGACTTAATCTCTCGTTGGTAGCACTATCTATCAAATTAATATTAGGGAAATTAAATACTGCTACATTGCCAAATGTTTGGGTGAAAGGTTGAAAACTATAATTCAAAATTTCTAATGTTTTTATGTCTAAATCATTACTTAGTGTATCTCTTACAATAATATGTTGTGCAGTGTCATTACCAGTATTCTGAAATTGTACGGTATAAGTAATAGTTGAATCAACAAAATTTAACTTTGCCGATTTTTCATTAGGGTCATATCCATTTAAAATTGGAAAACATAAATTTGAGGTGTCATTTTTATGATTTACATCTGCAAAATTATGTTCAACAATTAATTGATAACAAACCGATTGACCAATTTGCGCCTGTGTATCTACTTGAGTAATGAATGAAATATTATTAACGAACGAATTAAAATCTGGCACATTCCAAATTAATGAATCTGTTGAAATAATTGTAGGAGAAATAGAATAACTATTGTTATTCAAAAATTTCATTGAACCAACTTTAAACAATTTTATTTTACCACTTAAATTAGCATTCGAACATTCAAATCCATAAATTCTTTTCAAACCTGCTTGCAAATTAATTCTTACAGTTCTTCCCAGTCTATGTCTTGTAGTTAGTATATTTTGTGCTTCAATATCATCTGCAATACTTTTACATTGCATCCCAAAATTCATATTAGCATCTGTTGAATCTAAGACTGAAATAATGGAAGTTAAAGTTTGTTGAGTTGGGCAACTTAAATAAAAAGGCAGATGAGTAGTATCAATTTTTATTTGAAAAGTATCATACACATTTACATCAAAAGTGTATGTGCCATCGGGGCGGCTAAATGTTTGTTGTTCTAAATTACCCTTGCGCCATAATTCAACTTTTATATTTTTTAACACCGTATCGGCAGCATCATAAATACAAGAAGAATTTTTATCTACATAAACAGCTCCGCTAATATTCCAATACATTCCGCATGAAGTATTATTAAATAATCCACAAATTGGATATTGTGTATGATAGGAATTGTAAAATTGATTACCCCAACCATAGTTTGGTAAACAGGAAAGGTGATTATTAAAACAACTTAAAATTGAAACATTTTTCAAATCAGGTAAACAGTGCAGTTGATTATATTCACAATACAATTGCGCCAAGGAAGTAGGCAAAGTTGGTAAACTTGTTAACTGATTACCATAACAATCCAAATATGTCAAATAAGAAGGTAAAACTGGTAAACTCGTTAACTGATTAGAGCTACAATTCAAATTTAGTAAAAAAGAAGGTAAAACTGGTAAACTCGTTAACTGATTATTATTACAATACAAAGATCGTAAAGAAGAAGGTAAAACTGGTAAACTTGTGAATTGATTATAGCTGCATATCAAACCTATTATAGTAGAAGGTAAAGTTGGTAAACTGGCTAACTGATTATTATCACAATAGATAGTTGACAAAGTAGAAGGTAAAGTTGGTATACTGATTAATTGATTATATTCACAATTCAAATATGTTAAAGTAGAAGGCAAAGTTGGTAAACTGCTAAGTTGGTTGTGATAGCAAGTCAATTGTTGCAAAGAAATAAAATACTGAATACCTATTAAATCACTAATGCTAAGATAGCCACAACTCACAGCAGTAGCTGAAGTTATTAAAGTATTTGTTGTATCCATCAAATTTCCATTCATAGCACTTGGATAATTATTAGTTAACCAAGTTACAAAATTTGAATCAGGAATAGTTACCCACTGCGCCTTAGCACTGGTAAATAAAGTAAGCGCAATAAAAAGTGTAAATAGTTTTTTCATCATCGGTGCTTTATGTTTTTCAAATATAAAAATTTTAGGCAAGATGATGAAATATATTTTTAAAATGGTACAGATGATAAAAGAAGGCAATTAAACTTAAACTAACTTATTTAAAGCTTTAAACTCAAATCTATTTCAAAATAAAAAAGGGCTTCAAGAAAATCTTGAAACCCTTTTTTATTTGTTGTACTCGAGACGGGAGTTGAACCCGTACGGGCATTACTGCCCACGGGATTTTAAGTCCCGCATGTCTACCAATTCCATCACCCGAGTATGCCAATAAAAAAAGTACAACTTTTTTGAGTTGTACTTTTTTTGAGCAGGAGACGAGACTCGAACCCGCGACCCCGACCTTGGCAAGGTCGTGCTCTACCAACTGAGCTACTCCTGCATTTTTTGTAAGAACTTTTTTTTTGCGGTGGCAAAGATAATACTGGTTTTTTTTTTAGCAAGTTTATTGGCTCTTTTTTTTATACTTTTTTTAAAAGAGATTATTTTGTATTTTTATTCTGCTTAAATAATATTAGTTTTTGATAAAACATCTTCATATCATTTCGTTCAATGTGCCTTACCCTGCTAACTATGGTGGTGTGATTGATGTATTTCATAAAATAAGATGGCTGCATGAAGTGGGGGTAAAAGTTCACCTTCATTGTTTTCATTATGGAAGAAACGAAGCCAAAAAATTAGAACAATATTGCGAAAGCGTACATTATTATCCACGAAGAAGTTGGTTAAGCAACTTTTCTGAAACCCCTTATATTGTAAATTCGAGGCGACATCCAGCATTATTACAAAGATTGATGCAAGATGATTATCCGATTATATTTGAAGGATTGCATAGCTGCTATTTGATGAATGATGACCATTTAAAAGATAGAATTAAAATTTTTAGAGAAAGCAATATTGAGCATGATTATTATTATTCGCTAATGAATAATGAAACCAATTGGTGGAAAAAATTATATTTTAAAACGGAAGCATGGCGATTGAAGAAATTTGAAAAAATTATTACTCATTCAAATATAATTATCACAGTATCTGAAATGGATGCACTTTATTTTTCAAACCAATATGCAAAAAATAAAGTGGTTAATATTACATCATTTCATGAAAATGATTTTGTAACGGCTGAACCTGGCAAGGGTGATTTTATTTTATTTCATGGTAATTTATCTGTACCCGAAAATGTAGAAGCTGCTAAATTTTTGGTTGAAAATATTAGTACACAATGCAATTATAAATTTGTAATTGCTGGGCTTAACCCTTCATCACAATTAAAAGAATTAGCTAATAAATACAGCAATGTAAGCATTGTAGCAAACCCCGATGATGATGCAATGAATAGCTTAATGCATAGGGCACATATACATTTTTTATACACTAATCAAACTACAGGATTAAAACTAAAGTTGATTAATGCATTATACAAGGGCAGATTTATTTTGCTGAATAAAAATATGTTGCATGGCGTAGATGCTGCAGAACAATGCACGATTGCTGACAATACAAACGATTTTATTGTACAAATAAATGAATTGATGAACAAAAATTTTATGCCCGAACTGCTACAACAAAGGCAAGATTTTTTGAAACAAAGATTTAACAACGAGCAAAATATTGAAAAACTGCTATCGCTTATTTATTATTAAAAATACTTGAAAAAAAGTGTTTCTTTGTGCCGCTTAAAAATACTATACTTATGAGTTTTCCTATTAAAATTAATAAAACTGCAAAAAGCAGATTGAGTGAAATAGAATTAAAAAATCTTGTATTTGGTAAAACATTTACCGACCACATGTTGGTTGCTGATTTTTACGATGGCAAATGGCAAAGCGCTGAAATTATGCCTTATGGTTTAATACCTACAGCTCCTTCGGTTTATTCATTACATTATGGTCAATCAATTTTTGAAGGCATGAAAGCCGTTAAAAATGCGGCTGGTGAAGCTATGATGTTTCGCCCGTTAGAGAATTGGAAACGTTTAAATTATTCTGGTCATAGAATGGCATTGCCCGAAGTGCCACAGGATATATTTATGAATGGCTTAAAAGAATTATTGAAATTAGATAAAGATTGGATACCGCAAGAAGAAGGTAGTGCATTATACATTCGTCCGTTTTTATATGCTGCTGATGAATTGATTGGTATAAAACCAACCGAACATTTTAAGTTTAAAATTATCATGTCGCCAGTAAGTGCTTATTATGCCGACCCTGTAAAAATTTTGGTAGCAGATAAATATGTACGAGCTTGCCCTGGTGGAACAGGCGATGTAAAAGCGGCTGGTAATTATGGCGCTACTATGTTGCCTATGATTGAAGCAAAAAATAAAGGATTCGACCAAGTATTGTGGATGGATGGAAATGAATTTAGATACCTTAATGAAATAGGTAGTATGAATGTATTTGTACAAATTGGCGATACATTTTTAACACCCGATATTGATGGGAATATTTTAAATGGCATTACTCGTAAAAGTATAATTGCTTTATTAAAAGATGAAGGACATAAAGTTGAAGAACGCAAAATTGATATTCAAGAATTAATAGATGCTGCTGACAAAGGAATATTAAATGATGCATTTGGAACGGGCACTGCGGCTTCGTTAGCACCCATAAAATTATTTGGGTATAAAGATAAAATTATTGAAGTTAAACCTGTTGAACAACGCAGCATTACCAAGCATATTAAATCAAGATTAGATGCTATAAAATCGGGTGCTGAAGCCGATAAATTTGGCTGGGTTGAAAAGGTTGAATAAAATATTTTAACATAAAATAAAAAAAGCGAATCAATAAAATGGTTCGCTTTTTTGTTTTTATTTTCCGAAAAAGTCTATTGTTGAACACAAAATTTGGCGAACTTTAAAAGTTTGCCAAACTTCTACTGTGTAATTTGGTTTAAATACAAATTTATAAACTACGTTTGCTGAGGTAGTTTTATTACAATTATGCTTTATTAATTTATTACTCATGACATTCGAAAATTTTTATCATCTGCTATTAGAATCATTTTCTGAAAATACTTTTATTAAAGCCACACTTGGCAATCAGCGCATAAAAAATGATGTTTTGAAAAATGTAATGATAAAACCAGTAAAGATTAAAGACGAACTTAAATACAGTTTTGTATTCAGAAATATTACCAATGATATTACTAAAAACTATTCGGCTATTGAGGCAATTGAGCAACTGAAAACATTGCTACAAAACAATTTTTTGAATGCTGATATTTTTACAACAAATATGAATTATCATATCATGCAAAAAAAAACTGGTGATGTAAAAATTGTACAAAAAGAAGTAAGTATTAATAATACAGAAATTTCTTTAGAACACGATCATCAAAAAATAAGACTAATTGGCCAACATAAAAAACGATACCTACAAACTTTGGGTATAATGAATGCAACTGGTGATGTAAAAAAAGAAATGCAACATAAATACAAACAGATAAATAGGTATGTTGAAATTGTGGCAGATGTATTACGTGATGCTAACTTGCAAAAAGACCTGCATATTGTAGATATGGGCAGTGGCAAAGGATATTTAACTTTTGCATTAGCCGATTATGAAATGCAACAAAATAGAAATACCAAAATTGTAGGGGTAGAAATGCGGCAGGATATGGTGGATTTATGCAATCAAATTGCTAAAGAAAATGAAATGCATCATTTACAATTTTTGCAAGGCACTATTCAAAAAACAGAGGTAAAAGGAATGAATGTATTAATAGCTTTACATGCTTGCGATACAGCCACAGATGATGCTATAAACAAAGGCATTGATGCAAATGCCGAAATAATTATTTGTGCACCTTGTTGTCATAAACAAGTACGAAAAGCGATGAAGCCTAATGCCACATTGCATTCTATTGCTAAGCATGGAATTTTATTTGAAAAACAAGCCGAAATTATTACAGATAGTTTGCGTTCATTATGGTTAGAAAGCAAAGGTTACAAAACCAAAGTTTTTGATTTTGTGGATGTAAATGATACACCAAAAAATGTGATGATTGTAGCCATAAAAACTAAACGTAATTCAACTGAGTTAGAAGCTTATCAAAAACAATATATTGCACTGAAAGAAATGTTTGGCGTTGAATGGTGTGCTGTTGCTCCTAATCTTTAAAAGGTTATTTGTAGGCACTAATTTGTAATTCTAATAAAAATTGAGTGTTATTTTATTGAAGGTGATTTTTAATTTACCTCCAACTGATTTTCAATATAATCACTTTTGAAATTTAGCCATTATTTTTTATCCGTACCAGTACGCATAGCCTTATGCCGTAAGGTTGGTATTTTTTTGTAGATGGATAACCATGATTTTTGCAGCAATAAAAAACATAAATCATGAAAAAAATAATTGCTACTTTTTTAATTGCCTTCGCATTGTTTAATATTGCAAAAGCACAACCCGATTGGACAGGTCCTAATTTGCAATTAGGCTATAGATGGGGCACTGTAGGCGCTAATATTGTTCAATTGAGCGACCTTAATAATGCAAATAGTAGCTTAGTAAATCAAAAAGTAAGATTCAATAATTCGTATCTCGAAGTAAAATATAACAGATTAAGTAAGCATGTTTATTATGAAATGGATTTAAGTGGTGTTATACTTTCATTTGATAACTTGGTTAGAAATAAATATGTTGAAGATAGAAAAGTAAAAAATTATGTACAACCAAGTGCGGCTTATAGCACTAATTCGAATTTTAGTACAGCCAATATTCCTAAATTAGTAGGCAATGATTTTCAGATGATGGAAGGACGAATTGGTTTTGGTGGAAAAGGAATTTATATAGGCCCTCAATTTGCCATATATGAAAGTAGAGGCGCATTATTTAATACCAAGAATAGTATTGCGTATGGTTTGCATGGCGCTTACTTAATTAGCATTGATAAAATTTGCAGAATTAAAGCCACATTAATGTATAATACTTATGCAAAAGGAAAGGATGTTATCAGCTACAATTTTAAAGGAAAAGATATAACATTTGATGCAACAGGATACTTTGGAAAATCAGGTTCGTCTGTTGGATTATATGCAGGAATAGCCATTGTAAGAAAATTTGGAAACAGCGAATTGCCTGCTGATTATAATGCTCGATTAAATCAAACTGCTGGTTATACTTACTTAGAACATGCAGTTTATCAATCGGGTACTATGTTCAATTTCAAAATTGGAGTGTTTTTAAACAATGGAAAAAATGGTGATTTTGAAAACACAACTATTTCGGTAGGTACAGGAAATGGAAGTGCAAGTAAACGCAGCATCGACAATAGTGGCTCAAATACAAATACCGAAACTATGTGTACAAGCTGCAATGGTAAAGGCACTTACAGTTGTACAAAATGTGGTGGCAATGGTAGAATACCAGATGTAAAAGGAAATGGTAGTTCGAATTGCAATAGTTGCAACGGCAAAGGTTATCATACCTGTATAGTATGTAATGGAAAAGGAAAAAAATAATTTTTGTAAACTAAATAATATTAAAAGCGAATTGAAAAATTCGCTTTTTGTAGTAAGTGGCAGTACTGATACCAGCATACCTTGAAATTGGTATTGTAGTACATTTTGCATCTTTCTATTTTTGCTGAAATAATTGCAAACTAAATCAACACAATGAAAAATAAATTAATTCTCATTTTAAGTATTAGCCTGTTAACAGTTTGTTTTTTTACTGCTTGTAAAAAGAAAACTACAACACCAACTACCACCACTAACACCACCACTACTGCGGCGGCGTTGTTTACTTTTACATTTAATGGAGCTACTGCAAATGCTGATTCGGCGCATGCTTACGCCACATATCATACCATGTATGCATACAAAGGAGCAAAAAATTCTACATCAGGTTTAACCGATGATTTTTTTGAAATCGATTTAGATAACTTAAATGTGGGTACACATTCGCAATCAACCACCAACGCACTTACTTATATAAAAGCATCGGGTACATCGAATGTAGCAACTGCATTTTCGGTAAATATTACAGCTAATGCAAATAATAAAATGACAGGCACTTTTACCGCCACCATGACTACTGGTGGTGCTATGAGCGGCACTTTTACTGATATGCCAATTCGTTAAAAAATAAATATTCGAAAAAATAAAATCAACAATTTCAAAAAAATAAAATCACCATAATCATGAAACAAACTTTATTCATCATCGCCTTATTTGCAACTTCATTGTTTGCAAATGCAACAGTTAGAACTGTAAATAACAATTTTGTATCGCCTGGACAATATGCTTCGGTTACAGCAGCAATAGCAGCTGCATCGGCTGGGGATACTATTTTAATTCATGCTTCGCCAGTGAATTATAATAGCTTCACTATTACAAAACAATTGGTGTTTTTTGGAACAGGGCATAATCCTCAAACCAATAATGCACAACGTTGTTACATGCAAAGTGTTATTCTTTCAACCAACTCTTCGGGCACTCAATTTTATGGTTTAGATTGCGATTACATTTATCCTACCACAAGTAATATTGCTAACATTATAGTGTCGCGTTGTAAAATAAATGGCAATATTCAAGCAAATAATCAACAGATTAATAACTGGACTATTGAAGGCAATTACTTTGCTACAAGTGCTACCAATATTCATTTATTTAACCAAGTCTGCCACGATTTATTTATTAAGAATAATATTTTCAATGGCACATTGGTTCAATTTTATACAAGTAACTATAATGTATATTTTATTAATAATATTTTTTTACGCAATGGCGATGTGTTCGATTATTATTTTTCGAATGCAAATTTTTACAACAACATTTTTTATCGTGGAAGCCCATCGGGCAATGGTGGTTTTGGTGGATTAAATTTCGACCACAATGTTTCCTACCAATGCACTACCAATACATTCCCGAATGGAACTAATTACGTAAACACTAATCCTTTATTTACCAATTTTCCATCTGCTGGCGATTATTTTAGCTATGCTTACGATTTTCATTTGCAAACATCTTCAACAGTTCATAATGGTGGAAATGATGGAACTGACCCAGGTGTTTATGGTGGCACAGTAGTGTTTAATCAAAACGGATTACCATCAATTCCTTACATCAAATCATTAACAATAACAGGCGCAAACACAGTACCAGCAAATGGTACATTGAATATTTCAGTAAAAGGAAAAGTAACTCAATA
>JBEEMV010000144.1:0-6629 GCA_041192505.1 Bacteroidota bacterium | reverse complement strand
AACTAAAATTTATCGCCATGAATTTTGTTGCCTATCCAATCAACCATTATTGGTAATGCTTTCATGCCAATAAAACTTATATCTGTTAAATAAGGCAATCCAAAACTTTTATGAATTAGTCTAGCCAGCAACATTCTTTGGTTAAATATTTTTTGATATTCGGATGCATAAAGTTGTTCCATTTGTTGTCTGTTTATTTTATTTTCAAAAAATAAATCAATAATTTTTGTTGCCATCTTCGAACTTCTAAACGCGATACTCATGCCATTACCACTTAGTGGCGCTATGTTTCCGGCCGCATCGCCCAACATTAATAAATGTTCATTAATACAATTTTTTATACCAAAATGTAAATGCGAAATAACGAGTGGTTTATCAAAAAGAAATTCGGCATTAGAAAAATAAGTTTTTAAAAATGGATTTTTACACAAAATTTGTTCTTCCATTTGGTGCAAATTGTTGTTGCATTTTTCTAGTTGTTTAGTTTTAATAATATAACTTAAATTAACCCTATCATCTTCTATTGCCGACATGCCACAATAGCCACCAGTAAAGTTATGTAGCTCAACATGTTGCGTATCAAAATTTACTTTTACATGATATTTTACGCCAATAAAATTTTCATTTTTATTATACACTCTAATTTTCCTATTCATTTTTACATCAATGTTCGAGTTTTTGCCATAAGCACCGCAAACTATTTTTGCCTTGATGCTTTGTGTATCAAAATCTATTGTAAAATGATTGGCCAACTCATCAAAATGTATCTGTTGAACTTTTGTACTAGTTTTAATTTCAACACCATGTTTTAGTGCTTGTTGATATAATTGATAATCGAATGAGTATCTAGAAATGCCTATTCCGCCTATGCTCAAAGGGCGCTTAATAGCAATACCTAATGGCGAACTTAATAGCAAAGTGGTAATTTGCGGCAAATCTTGTTTTTTAATTTCAATCCCTAATTCAGCAATAAAATTGAGGCTTTCGTTAGATATATATTCGCCGCAAACTTTATTAAAAGGATAGATTTCTTTTTCAAATAAAATTACTTTTCGATTTTGCTTGGCTAGCAAAATAGCTGCCGATAAGCCTGCAACGCCACCACCAATAATAGCACAATCATATTTTTCAATAACCATCATGTTAAATAAAATATGATTTCCAAATAAAAAGAATCATCACAACTGATAATGTGCAGTATGCCGAAATCTTTAGCCATTCAGGTACTTTCATTCCTTTCTTTTTTAATTCTTTAGTAGCATCATCTTCATTTTTACCTACCATTTTTTTTATAATTACTTTGTATTCTGCAATGATTTTTAGCCAGCCAATGGTTACTATAAGTATGAATGAAATTAGCCAAATGGGTGCATTTGCCAATAAAAATATCTTTACTAAAACAATTTGTAAAGTAGCACCAGCAAACACTGTAAGCCACCAAGCGAAATTCATAGCACGATGTAAACCTAATGCAACAATGATGGTTTTAAGCCCAGATGCTTTATCTTCTATATAATCTTCGGCAGTGTTTAGCATTATTATTCCCATTTGCAAAAAACCAAAGCATGAAAATAAACACATTAAAATTAAAGACGGAAAGCCTTTGGTAATGATGGTTGTATAAAGCATTGGTCCAAAGAAAATAATGCCCCATAAACAAAACAATTGTAATATGCCTTGCGACTTAAATTTAAATGGTTTAATTGAATACTGTAAACCAATAAATCCACCAATAATGGTTAGTGGAATTAAATAAAATTGATGTGTAAGTATGCTAACCCAAGCGGTAAGCAACAGCGCAATAAAGCCCGAAATGGCTATTTGCCATAAAACATTTTTCTTCCCTAATTCATAAACTGCATTTGATAAATGGCTTTTATAAATGGCATCTAATTCGTAATCAGCATAGCAATTTATCATATCACCTATATTAAATAAAAATGACATGGCAATTAATCCAATCAAAAAATCGAATCGAAATAAATTAGAAAATGAGGTGATGCTTAAAAAAATGGGAATTAAAAATATAGGCAATTCTGCTACAAAAAATTCTTTGCGCCTAATGGTTAAACTGTTTTTTAAATTTCTAAACAATGATATTGTATTAGGGCGATGTAAAATATTTATACGCTGTATATATCGCTCGTTGGGGTTTTTAAAAGCTTCTCTACCATGCAATAAAATATGGTTATCAGCTAATACAATATCTCCTTTCTCCCATCTGTGTGTATACAAATTATTGGCATCATACAAATGCTGTTTCATCGTTTCAATAAAATGTTGTTGTGTTTCAGTTTCCAACCCTTTAATGCTTAATGATACAGGATTCAAGTCTTCTACAGGCTCGGCATATCGAATAGTTTTTTCGTTTTGATTGGAATGATTGACAATTAATTTTTGTGTTATCGTGCCACCATAATGTACAATTTTTTTAGTGGCGTAAGTGATCGAAATAGCTGTCCATTTTTTTAATTGTAGTTCATCTACACTACTAATAATTTTCGATGTATCGCAAAAAGTAGTACCACCCATATCTTCTTTTTTAGGGGCTACGATACATTGGAATAAGATGATATGCGGAATTTTGCCAGCAAATGCACCATCCCAATGCATGGGTACCTCATGGTCGGTAAAAATATAATTTTCTATTTCGGGTTTAACTTTTAAATCATTAATGGCTCCAAATACCCATTGTAAAGGCACTCCAAGCTTCTGACCAAATAGTGCTAAACTTTGTTTAGGTAATGTTGTATAATTTTTAAAAACTACCAATCTGTATTTTTTTACAAAATCATAAATTTCATTAGGTGTAAAATTTTCGATAGAATCATTTGGTTCATTACTTTTAATGATTGCTCCAAAGGGCTTAATAATTTCTATTGAATAATTTTTCATGCTTTTAAATTAGTGAGTAATAATAGGGATGATTGTTTTTTGAAACCAATTTGGCATTCAGCTTTTCGGCATCGTTTTTTTTCATTAATGTATAACCATCATTGTTTAATACCATTACACCATGCCATGGGGTAAGCCAATTATCAGCAGCTTTAGTAAGTTTAATTCCTATTTTATCAGCATGTGATGTGTAAGGATGAATAGAAAGACGGATAGATTCGGGAAAATAAGAAGCCAAAAAATTTGTCCAAGCATTGCTGTATTGAATTACTTGTAAGGCAATCAATTTCGATTCTTCTTTAATTTTAGTTTTTGATAAATTGGCTTCTACAACCATTCTGTCATCTACAATAAATCGATGTATGCCATTAAATAAATTTTTAAACTCATCGTTTTTTTTCAACCGTTCTTGTAAATCAAAAATGGATTCGGCAAATTTTTCAATTACATATTCTCGTGAATCATTAAATGATACATCGGGTAAAATATCTTCTAGATTAATGATGTCGATATTTTTTAATTCTAATTCATTAATTAAATTGTGTAATACATTTACATAAGCCGAAACTTTTTCGTCTGTAACGCCTACCAACTTTGCAAAAATTCTTCCGTCCGAACAAATAGTAATTCTTGCTCCAGGGGCATATGCATCTTTAATTTCATTACATAAATTTTCTAAAGTAATTAAAGCCACCTCTTCGCCCAAATCGGGCAAATCGCCTAAAACCTTTGAAATATTAGGCGATTTAGCAGGAAAGGCTGGAAGAATAAAATGTATAGGTTGTTGATTGCTTACAAAAAAATCTATTTTATTGAAATGTTTTTCGTTGCAAATTTTGCAATTATTTATTTCACATTTTTCATCATAATGGCTAACCTTTCGATGGTTAAATAATACATTTATTATTTGGTTATTAATTTGCGAATACGAATCTGTAGATTCATTCAATAAAGTATTTGCCCAACTTGCTACATCTTTAAAAAATGGAAAAAATGGTAATAAAAAAGATAAATCATCTGCTCTTTTTAGCATAGATGAAATCAGTTTAATGGTGGTTAATGATTTCTCTTTTTCATTGGTTTGAACATGCAAAAACAAAACAGCCCAATGTATAAGATATAACATAGATGATAGCTTGGCAACTTTGCTTTTTAATAGTTTTCCATCCGAACCATCTATAATATTTTGCATAAGTCGTATTCCTTTTAATCGAATATGCTTAGTTCGAGGTGATTGAATACCTAGGTTTGATGAGCTTTGCAGCATCAAATTCATCATGCTGCCAATTAATGATGAATACGGAGAAATTAATTCTATTTTTTTAAATAGCGCTTTCTCAAATCTAATCGAAAGTTTTTTATCGTTTAAATTGGTTACATAAAACTCCCATTCAACATTAATTTTTTGGTAGAAAAAAAGTATGATATCTTGTTTGGTGCCAAAGTATTTATACACCAAATCAATTTCTATATTAAGTTGATGAGCAACAGATTCTAACGAAACATTTTCAAAACCTTGTTCGAGAAATAAAGCAATTGCCTGCTCACAAATTTTATTTTGTATTTGAAAATGTTTCACTGTTTAATTTAATATTTTAACATAACTAAAAAATATTTTTGATGGATTGAGTTTGTTTTAACCAATATCAGCAATTTCTTTTTCAATAAACTCTCTTACACAAGCATCGCCGCCATTGCGTTGTAAAATAATATGGCATTGCTTTTTTACCGCATCAACAGCATCGGCAGGGCAAGCCGATAAACCCACTTTTTGAATCACTGATAAATCATTTACATCATCGCCTACATAAGCCACATTTTCAAAATTGATGTTTAAATTTTTTATCCATTCAGTTAATATTTCGAGCTTGTTTTTTTCGCCAATATATAAGTGCTGAATGCCCAACATATTAGCCCGATACTTTACAATTTCTTTGCTAATACTTGCCGAAATAATTCCAACTTGAAAATTATTTTTGGTTAAATATCTAATTGCCAAACCATCTTTGGTATTAAATTTTTTAAACTCATCGCCTTTTTCGGTAATGTATACACCGCCATCAGTAAGCGTTCCATCAACATCTAATACTAATAATTTTATGTTTTTATTTTTTATCATGCTTCGCCTTTTATTAAATTATTAAAAGTTAGTGCGCCTGTAATTTCGTTTTCATTATTCACCACGGGTAAAAATAAAATGGGAAACGAAAATGATTTTACAAAGCTCAACATCTGTGCAATAGTTTTATTTTCATTAATCGTAATCGGATTTTTATTTACCATATCCATCAATTCTATTTTATCTAATTGATTAATATTTTTTAAAATTGCTTTGCGTAAATCAGCATTGCTGCTTATTCCAGCCATTTTATTTTTTTCATCTGTATAAAATACAAATCCTAATTTATAATCTTCCATCACTTTTACGGTTTCTTTAAAATCGGTTTTTGCTATTGATAAAATGGGCAATTCATTTTGCTGAACCATAAAATCTTTCACTAAAAAATTAGATGATGCTTGTTCGCTTTTCAATTTTAATAAAGCCGAACCCATATTTTTATGTCGCATTAAATAGCTGCCCGATACGCTGGCATACACACCCAAATCACGAAGAATAAACGATACTTCATTATTTACACCACCATCAACATGAATTTTTTTATCGGGATATTGTTTTTTGAACTGGCGAATTTTTTGAAAAGTATTGGTGTTAAAAGTGCCACCGCTTTTGCCTGGTGTGGTGGTCATTAATAAAATAAAATCGCATACCGTTTTATATTGCTCAAATACCTCAATGCCAGTATCAGCCATTATTGCCAAGCCAATTTTTGTTTTTGAAAATGCAGGAAATGAAATGGTAGAACTAAAATTTTCAAACTGAAAAGCACACAAATCAACTTTGTTTTTTTCTATTAAATCAAAATATTTTTGGGGCGTTGAAGATATAATATGCAAATCAACAGGCGTTGATGAAATTGTTTTTATCAAGGTAATATCATCAAATACTTTTTCATCATCATTGCAATCTACATGCAATAAATCAATTTCTAATTCATCTAAAGTTTCAATTATTTCTTTGATGTTTCGTTTGTTGTCGGAATATATAGATGCTGAAATTTTCATTAATGCGGACGAATAATTTTTACTCTGTTTTTAAATAAATCTGTAGTGTCTGATTTTTCTTCTTTCATCGGTTCTTCGGGCATATTCATTAAATCGGGTTGCCCTGCATTAACCCATGCTGTGTACCAAAACGAAGCTACATTAATAATCGCAGTTCGCAATCTTCTTTCGGCCATGTTGTTTAATTTGGTATTGTATGCAATAGCAAAATCACGAGAATAAACTTTTACCGATTGCGAATTAATTGTTTCGATACCATATTTTTTGTCTTCGCCCATTTCTTTTGTAAGCAATTTTTCGAATACAAAAACCGAATCTAATTCCGAATTACTTTCCATAATTATTTTCCAAATATACTCTTGTGTGTTTTCAATGTATTGCGCTTTGCCAACAAAATAATCATAATTTTCACCCAACAATTCTGGCACTCGGCTTTCCCAAAATGAATGAATGCCAACTTGATTTGTCATTTGCCCATTGTAGTTTTCGCTGGTGTGTAGCGGCACATGTGCATCGGCAATGTAATGCCCAATATCAGCCGATACCGAAAGAATTTTCTTTTTATCTTTTCGTTTAAATGCATCGGTTAATCGGTACATCATTTTTTGAAC
>JBEEMV010000143.1:0-6293 GCA_041192505.1 Bacteroidota bacterium | reverse complement strand
AAACCTGTTATTACTTTAAATGTGATTAAACGCAGTGGCGAAAATTTGATTAATGCTGCTGAAAAAATTAAAGCAAGCGTTGCCGATTTTCAAAAAAACAAATTCCCTAAAGACCTTACTGTTACTTACACTGCCGACTTGAGTGTGCAAACACAAGCGCAATTAAACGATTTGATTAACACCGTAATTCTTGGATTTTTATTTGTAACTATTGTGTTGATGTTTTTTATGGGTGTTGAAAATGCCTTCTACGTGGGGCTTTCAGTACCATTAAGTTCAATATTAGCATTTTTATTTTTACCGGGATTAGGATTTTCGTTGAATGTAATTGTGTTGTTTGCTTTCTTATTAGCATTAGGAATTGTGGTAGATGATGCGATTGTGGTGATAGAAAATTCGCATCGAATATTCAATAAGCATAAAAATATGAATATTATGGATGCCGTGAAAGAGGCTGCTGGCGAAGTGTTTTGGCCTGTACTCACAGGTACGTTGGTAAATGTTGCACCATTTTTCCCATTATTATTTTGGCCAGGCATTGTTGGTAGATTCATGTATTTTTTACCAATGACATTAATCATCACCTTGTTTGCATCGTTGGTGGTAGCGTTTGTTATCAATCCTGTGTTTGCAGTTTCGTTTATGAAACGTGATGATGAATACAAAAAAGAAGGTGTAGGAAAATATCGCAAAGCATTTATTTTCTTTGGTATTGTAGGCATTTTATTCTTAATCGGATTCTTTATGAATAAGAGTTACACGATGTTGGGCTTAGCAAACTTCATGTTCTTTATTATTGTATTGTTGCTAACGGTGCATTATGTTTTGAATCCGTTGATTCATCGTTTTCAAGAAAATTTTTTACCAAAACTTCGTAATGCTTATCGCAGCTTGGTTACATGGGCGGTGCATAATCCGGGTAAAGTAATTACAGGTGCAGTTGTTTTATTGGTGATGAGTAATGTGGCTTTTAATATGCGCCATATTAAATCAGAATTTTTTCCAAGTGGCGACCCTAACTTTGTTTTTGTATATGCTGAAATGCCTATTGGTACTGATGTAGCGGTTACTGATTCGGTTACAAAAATTTTAGAGAAAAAAGTGTACGATGTAATTGGCGAAAAAAATCCGTTGGTGGAAAGTGTGATTTCGAATGTTGCCATTGGTGCATCAAGCAATCCTCAAAATCCTGATAGAACACCACAATCGCATAAAGCAAAAATCACGATAGCTTTTAAATCGGCTGAAGAACGTCATGGTGCTCATACCGAACAAATATTGCAAGCCATCAGAAAAAATGTGAGCAGTTTGCCAGGCGTAAAAGTGATAGTGGATAAAGAACAAAATGGTCCGCCAACTGGTAAGCCTGTAAGCATTGAAATTAGTGGTGAAAATTTTGATTCGTTGGTAGCAATTACTGCCCGAGTGAAAATGGATATTGAGAATGTAAGCGGTATAAAAAATATTGAAAAATTAGAGAGTGATTTAATTTTGAATAAGCCCGAATTAAAAGTGAAAGTTGATATTAATAAAGCGCAACGTGAAGGTTTAAGTGTGGGACAAATTGCTGGCGCATTGTATCAAGCATTAAATGGTAATCGTGATTTTGCAAAATATAGAGATGCTGATGATGAAATTCCAATCATGGTAAAATTGGATAAAAAATATCGCAACAAGCCCGAAGATTTATTGAATTTAATTATCGCTTTCCGTGATATGACTAACGGACAATTCCGTCAGATTCCTTTAAGCAGTGTGGCTTCTATTGAGTTTGATAATAATTTTAGCGGCATCAATCGTAAAAATCAAAAGCGTATGGTTACATTGGGTAGTAACGTTTTAGAAAGTGATAAAGCAAATGAAACGAATGCTGAATTAGCAGAATTTTTAAAGAATGAAAAAGTGCCTGAAGGTTACGAAATAAGATTGGGCGGTGCACAAGAAGAACAAATGGAAACCATGATGTTCTTATTAAAAGCATTCGCTGCTGCCATTGCTTTAATGTTTTTAATTATCGTTGTTCAGTTTAATTCAACATCAAAACCATTAATCATTTTTTCAACTATTGTATTCAGTTTTATCGGTGTATTCTTTGGTTATGCCATCAGCGGCGATACGATGTCGGGTGTAATGACAGGTGTAGGTTTTATGGCATTGGCTGGTATTGTGGTAAAGAATGGTATTATCTTAATTGAATTCATTGATGAGCTTAAAGCTCGTGGTCATCGTACTTTGGAGAGTGTAATTGAAGGTGGTGTAACCAGAATGACACCAGTTTTATTAACTGCTTGTGCTGCCATTTTAGGATTGATACCGTTGGCAATAGGCGTAAACATTGACTTTCCGGGATTGTTTACCCACTTCAAACCAAATATTTGGTTGGGTGGCGATAGCGTTGTGTTCTGGGGGCCATTGGCTTGGACAATTATTTATGGTTTGTTTGTAGCCACATTCCTTACCTTAATTGTAGCACCAACTATGTATGTGGTTAGATATAAATTGAAATTAAAACAACAACACAAACGATTAAGAAAACGAATTGCGAAAGGAGAATAAAGGATTGTAAAGTTTTTAAAGAGAAAATCCCGAAGCATTAATGTTTCGGGATTTTTTGTTTTAGAATAATTTGCCTTGCCTTCTGCTGTTATTAATAAAAACAGAAGTATCGAGCGATGGAAATTTTTTGTCAGAAAAATATTTTTTCTTCGCCAACTTGAATTGTTGGTTAATCAAAGTAGCCCAATTGCCTTCACCTCTCATACGCATAAACGTACGCTTATCGCTTACACTGCCGCCATGCACCGATTCAATTTGATGAATACATTTTTGATAACGATCAGGAAAGTTTTTCTCTAACCAATCTTTAAAAACAAATTCTACGCTATCATTTAATCGTACAACAATATAATGAATGCTTAATGCACCAGCTGCTGATGCGGCTTTTGCCAAATCAAAAATTTCACTATCGTTGATAGAAGGAATGATGGGCGCAACATTTACATTGATTGGAATATTTCTTTCACTCAATAATCGAACTGTTTTCAAAACATTTTTTGCAGTAGATGTTCGTGGTTCCATGATGCGTTTCAAATCTTCATCCAGCGTAGAAAGCGAAAATGTAACATGCACCAAACCCAGCGCAGCCAATTGTTCCAGCACATCGGCATCACGAGCAATTAACGCATTTTTAGTGATGATGCTAACAGGATGTCGAAATTCTAAACACACTTTCAGTAGTTCACGAGTGATTTCAAATTTTTTTTCAGCAGGTTGATAACAATCTGTATTGCCCGAAAGCATGATGGGAGATGGCTGCCAATCAGGCTTTTCAAAACATGCTCTTAAAAGTTGAGGCGCTTTTTTTTTGATTAAAATATTTTGTTCAAAATCTTTTCCGGCGCTATAACCCCAATATTCATGGGTAGGTCGGGCATAACAATAAGTGCAACCATGTTCGCATCCTTGATAGGGATTCATGCTGTACAAACCAGGAATATCGGGGCTTTTTACCCAATTGATAATCGACTTTGGAAAAACTTCAATGTATTTAGTGCTTTGTTTTTGTTGTAAAATTTCAAGTTGTTCTTCTTCATCTAAAATATCATTTACATCTATAATCATTTCTTGTTTGTTGAAATGATTGTGTGGATTGATTTGTGCACCTCTGCCTTTTAAATAAGTGTTGATACTTTCCATATCAATTTTGTTTTGCTTAATATAGAAAATATTTTCTGACTTTCAAGCATTCATTAATCTTACTATTCTGTTGAGTTTGTAACCAATAGTGTTCGAAACGTTTAACGAAAGCTGAAAGAGGTTGATAATGTTGGTTTGCAGGAACTATTTCGTGGGGCTAAAGCACAAGAAATTTGTGTTACACTTTTCATCCCCGAGCTAAAGCTACGGGGTTACATAATACAGCCGTGTAGCTTTGCAAATTCACTGCTTTGTTTTTCAGTAACCACCTGCTTTAGCTGGTGGAATTAAACAAACCCTTACCGACAAGGGCTTTAGCCCCACTGTTTTTTTTATGTAAAATTTACAAACCAATTTGTATTGTTTGAGAATTTGATAAAGTGTTTCTTTGTAAATAGAAAATGGAATAAAGCCACGATTTAACGGTAATTTTAACAACAAAAAATAATGAACTCAACATTAGCAAAATTAATTGCACTCAAGAACAGAGTTGCAAATATTCAAGAACTTTACGCCACTCCTTCTGAGGATATTTTTGTTAGCTTAAAAGAACAATTTTTCAAAGAGATGGAAAAATTGAAAAAAGAATTTACCGACTTACAAGATTTTACACCACAAAACTATGAAGAGTTTCACACTAGCAATAAATCCTATCATAGATGGGCAACAAGAGGACTTACAGTCGATATAAATTACTTTATCAATTATCTTAACAATGTTGAGACTTTACAAATACCAAGTGTGAAAGTATCAGAAGAAGGCATTTACTTTGTTGGACAACATTTTGATGCCCTTCTAAAGTTTAATGAAATTATTGCCAAAGCTTCAAAAGAAATAATTCTTATTGACAATTATCTAAATGAAAAGATTCTTGAATTGCTGGCAAGCAAAAACCATAATGTGCGGTGCCGAGTGCTGACACTTGACAAATCTTTAACCCCAACAATAAAAACATTCATAGACGCATTTAATAAGCAATACAAAAATTTAGAGGTGAAAGCTTCTTCTTTATTTCACGATAGGTTTGTAGTTATAGACTTTCAAGACTTTTATCATTTCGGTGCATCAATTAAGGACGCAGGGAATAAAGGATTCATGTTTTCCAAAATTGAACAAGACTTCATCAAAGATAGTTTGCTAGGTCAAATTGAGACTGAATGGAAAAAATAGTACCATCCATATAAGATATTCTGAATCGGATTTGCACTCCGTTCCTTCTCAAAAGCAATAGATTATAAATCCATTGCAGCAAAAAACAAAACGCCCCAAAATTCATTTTGAACTTCGGGGTTACAAAATATTAGCAGGCTGTATTTTTATTTTTACTTTTGATTTCTGAAATTCAATTTTATGAATGCTAAAAAATCTGCGCTGTTTTTTCTAATTCTTTTTCTATCTTCTTGTGCAAGTAGTACTAAAATTACTGAACGTAATACTCTTGCTGAAAACAATAAAGATGTTTATATACTAAGTCTCATCATTCGTGATTATTTAAATTATCGTTTTGAAAATCCCAACCCCAGTGTTAGAGCAAACATAAAAAATTTCATGAAAAGTGGTTTTGTGAAAGATGATTCATTGAAAAGAATTGTAAACAATTTTGAAATACTTGAAGTAAAAGATGATGAACCTGGAGACATTGTCTATTTTGAATTTTCCAAATCAAGACGAACAGATGGCATTAGATTAACAGCAAAACAAAGTGAAGCACTAAGGCGAAAAATCAGAACTTCAAAAAGTTTATCTGAAATTTATGATGGTAAAATTCTATTTGCCTACCCAGAAAGATTTTATGGAATCAGGGAAATTATTGTAAAAAAATAGTGTGTCTCATTTGCTGATAACAAAAAACAAACCGCCCCAAAATTCATGTTGAACTTTGGGGCGGTTCTGTGGTTGCAGTAAAGACGGATAATTATCCGTCTCTATAAAATCTTAATTCTCACTTGGTGCAATCGGCTCTGTGCCTTCTGCATCAGGTGTTGCAGTAGTATCGGTTGGTGGCACAATTGGGTTGCCATCTTCATCCAATATTATTTCAGCTATTTCTTCCATTTCATCCAATTTAGTTACGGCTGCAATTTCATCACCTTCTTCTAATCTGATTAAACGAACACCTTGTGTAGCTCTACCTACTTCACGAATATCTTTTACCGATGTACGAATCGTAACACCCGATTTACACATAATCATCAAATCGTTGGCTTCGGTTACACTCATTAAACCAACTAATTTTCCTGTTTTTTCAGTTACATTTAATGCTCTTACACCTTTACCACCACGGTTTGTAATACGATATTCATCCAATGCTGTACGTTTGCCATAACCATTTTCTGATACAACTAAAATGGTAGAAGTAGTATCTTCTTTCGATACGCAAATCATTCCTATCACTTCATCATTGGCTTCATCCACTTCAATACCATATACACCAGCCGAGCTTCTGCCTGTTGAACGAACTTTTTCTTCAGGGAAACGAATGCTGCGTCCGCTATGGATTGCCAACAATATTTGTGAATTACCATCCGTCAATTTTGCTTCCAATAATTGGTCGCCTTCATTGATAGTGATAGCAATAATTCCATTCTGACGTGGGC
>JBEEMV010000142.1:0-3243 GCA_041192505.1 Bacteroidota bacterium | reverse complement strand
TCTTCGGCTTTGTAAACGGCTCTCATCCCTTTGCCACCGCCACCTGCACTGGCTTTTATCAAAACAGGAAAACCAATTTCGGTTGCAATTTTCATTGCTTCGCCGCTGGTTAAAACTGCACTTTCGGTACCAGGCACTAAAGGCACATTATATTTTTTTGCTGTTTCTTTTGCAGCAATTTTACTGCCCATCGAATTAATGGAAGCTGCCGAAGGGCCAATAAAAATCATCCCTGCATCATTCACTGCTTTTGAAAATCCTGCATTCTCACTCAAAAAACCATAGCCCGGATGAATGGCATCAACATTCAAACTTTTTGCCACAGCAATTATTTTATCACCCAACAAATACGATTGATTGCTTGGTGGCGCACCTATGCAAACGGCTTCATCAGCGTATCTTACATGCAACGCATTTCTATCTGCTTCCGAAAAAACAGCCACCGTTTTAATGCCCATTTCTTTTGCAGTTCGCATTACACGGATGGCTATTTCACCACGATTTGCTACTAATATTTTTTTGATAGATCTCATTTCAGTAAAATTAAGCCACTAAAATACTAAAGCTTTTGGGGATTGGAATAGGAATTTAAAATCTTGGGCAATAAGTAACTCGGCGTTGTGTTTCTAATCTTGGTAAAGCTTTGTTTTTAGGATGCTTAACCACATATTCCATAATCAATTTTTTAGTTTCACCCGGAGCTAATTTTAATTTCCAATCAACAATACCTGTATTATCATCTTTAGTTGCTTCAGAAATATTTTTAACTATCACTTCAATATCGCTTGATTGACTAACAGGTATTTGGTCTTGTAATTCAACAGTAACAGCATCTTTGTTATTATTTTTTACAACAATTTCAAACGTAGATGATTCACTCATCATGCTGCTCATTACATTTTTCGAACTAAATTCTTTTAACACTTTTCGAGTAGAAACAATTTTATTGTCTTTACCTAAAGAGATTAATAAAGTATCTGTAGTTGATGATACATTTACACTTGATTTACCAACATAATTATTTTTAAAGAAAATATTTGCTGGTCCATCAGCCAAATTAAGTTCTTCCCAATCGCTAATTCGTGCAATTAAAAATGCATCATTATCTAATTTAGGAACTGAAAAATATTCATAATCAGCTTTTAATTCATTGGTTAAAATATCTACATCATAAGGTTTTGAATCGCTTGGAATACTGTATTTATCAGTGATTGAATAATTCATTGCTAATTCAGGAACTGTGATTTGTGAATATGAAATGGGTGTCGAGTTTATATTATTTTTTCTTTCCATTTTCATTGATTCACTTTTATTAATTCCATCATAATCGCTATTCTGTTTTTGTTGAATTGCAATTGCTTGCGAATTATTCCATGTATTATATTCACTTGTGTTGCTTCTATAATTCAAATACCAAGTATTTAAATTAGGCTTATCCGAACTTTCAAATGGATTAGATGTAGATAATGTAAGCTTAATTTTTTCCCAATTTAAATCAGTATTATTGAAAACTTTAGCCTTGTATTTTAATGTAATTGGTTTTGAAATTTCATCCACTAATAAATCGTAATTGGGCTGCCAACCTGCATTGTGTGTTAAATAAGAAATTTTTAAATCAGTTGTAGCAATGGAATTAGTTTGAAGATTTATCATTAATTCGCAATTCAATTTTTCGGAATTATTTTTTATTTCATTTAATTCATTTTGATAACGAATTAATTTTTGTTGAAGCAAATCTAAATTTTCTCTTTCCATCACAATTTTTTGATTGAGTTGAATTCGTTTGTCGGAAGCAAAATTCATTAGTTTTTCTAAGTCAATCAATGAGATTGCATTTGCTTTATTATTAAGCCTTTCATTATCATCCAATATTCTTTTATCATTCTCATAATCAATAATAGAATAGTTAGAAATTGAAATTTGATGTTGAATTTTTTTAATGGAATCTTTCAGTGAAATGCTTGTTGGATTTTGAGAATCATGATTTAAAGTAAGATAATTATGCTTTACTTCTACTGATAATATTTTTACATTATTCGATGCAAATAAATGAATGTACTTTTCATCTATTGAGCTTGAAATATTTGATACCAATAGTTTCGTAGTGCCTTCAGCTAATTTTATTTGAGCAGAATGAGTGAGCATTGCTCCATTAAAAAATACGGTTACTTCATCTAATTTACTTTTTGTAGAGATAGCATTGATAGGTGTTTGAGCAAATAGATTTGAATAATTAATGAAAATTATTGCAACAAAAAAAAGTAGTTTCTTCATGATGTAGTTAGATTTTATTTTATCCATAACGCTGTTTAATTAAAAATAATATCTGAAAAAACTACTTTAGAAAAAACCCAACGAAAACTATTTCAACGCATTTTCAATATCTGCAATTATATCATCTGCATGCTCTAAACCAACACTCATGCGGATTAAGCCATCTGTAATGCCGTATTTTAATCTATCGGCTTGAGGCACGTTTGTATGTGTCATAGAGGCTGGATGCGATACCAATGTATCAACCGTGCCCAACGAAACTGCTTTTACACAAAGGTTTAAATTGTTGATGAATTTTTGTCCGCCACTTAATCCATTTTTTAATTCAAAACATATCATACCACCAAAATCTTTCATCTGCTTTTTTGCCAATTGATGATAAGGATGATTTGTAATTCCTAAATAATCAACTTTTGCAATAGCATTATTTGTTTGTAAATATTCTGCCACTTTCATCGCATTACTGCAATGTCGTTCCATTCGCAAAGGCAGTGTTTTCAAGCCATTCATCACCAACCACGAATCAAACGGATTTGAATTTGCACCCAACAAACGATATGTTTTTTTGTAAACAGTATTCATAAATTCCAAATCATTTCCTAATACCACACCGCCAATTGTAGTACCATGCCCATTCAAATATTTAGTAACCGAATGAATTACAAAATCAACACCATGTGCAAAAGGTTGTTGCAAAATGGGTGTTGCAAAAGTGTTATCGCAACAAACACGAACCGAACATTTTTTTGCTATATCGCAAATAGCTTTTATATCAACACACTGCAACGTAGGATTGGCAGGCGTTTCAATATAAATCAATGAAATTGTTTTATCATTTTTTAAAACTGTTTCTACATTATTCAAATCATCAAAATCAATTACAATCGACTGTACGCCCATGTTTGGCATCAATCGCATCATCCATTCTTCGGTGCCACCATACAACGAATAATGCGTTAAAACTTTTTC
>JBEEMV010000141.1:0-9256 GCA_041192505.1 Bacteroidota bacterium | reverse complement strand
AAGGATTTTCCAATTCAGCTTCCATGTTTTCTGTATTAGTTACAAAATATGGAGATAAATAACCACGATCGAATTGCATACCTTCCACCACTTCAACAGTAGTTTCGGTGCCTTTTGCTTCTTCAACAGTAATAACGCCTTCTTTTTTTACTTTAGCCATAGCTTCAGCAATCAATTTACCGATAGTAGCATCATTGTTAGCCGAAATAGTTCCTACTGATTCAATCATAGCGATATCATCACCTACTTTTTTGCTCATTTTTTTCAACTCTTCTACTACTGTTTTCACAGCTAAGTCCATCCCACGTTTTAAATCCATAGGGTTTGCACCAGCAGCTACGTTTTTCAAACCGCCAGTAATAATAGCTTGCGCCAATACAGTAGCAGTTGTAGTACCATCACCAGCCGCATCATTGGTTTTAGAAGCAACTTCTTTAACCATTTGAGCACCCATGTTTTCCAAATTGTTTTCTAATTCGATTTCTTTAGCCACTGTAACACCATCTTTAGTGATATGTGGAGCACCGAATTTTTTCTCGATAACTACATTACGACCTTTTGGTCCTAAAGTAACTTTTACTGCATTAGCCAATTGGTCAACACCTTTTTTTAAGTGTTCACGGGCTTCGGTATTAAAATTTATAATTTTTGCCATTGTTGTTTATTTTTTGATTTGTTGAATTTATGATTTTATGATTTAAAAAGTGTCATTTGTTATTTGACATTGGTCATTAGTAAATACAATTGCTTTTCACAAATGACTATTGACTAATGTCTATTGACTAAATCACAGCGAAAATATCAGCTTCTCTCATAATTAAATATTCTGTTCCTTCAATCGTGATTTCAGTACCAGCATATTTGCCATAAAGCACAGTATCGCCAGCTTTCACAGTCATTGGTTCATCTTTTTTACCTGTACCAACTGCAATTACTTCACCTCTCATTGGTTTTTCTTTAGCAGTGTCAGGAATAATAATGCCCGAAGCAGTTTTTTCTTCGGCAGCAGCAGGTTTTACTAAAACTCTGTCAGCAATTGGGGTTACTTTTAATTTTGCCATTGTTTGTTATTGTTTAATAAGTTAAAGATTAAAATTGAGTGAAACCATTTTTTCAGAAATTATGCCAACAGATTTTTCTGTCAAACGGGCTGCAAAGGTAGGTGTAAGAAAGGACAAAATTGCAACTAAGCAACTCTAAAGAAATCAAAATGTCAGTAATCAGAAACTAAAATTAATTGAGGCTCGGCTAATTAATTGAAAAATCCGTTGATTTCTATTTAAAAAACTTCTACTAAAATCATTCATATACCATTACAGCCATTAAATACTATCCTGAATTCAAAACTTATTTTGATAGAAAAAAAGCAGAAGGCAAGAATGGAATGAGTGTATTAAATGCAATAAAAAATAAAATAGTGTTAAGAGTTGTTGCTGTTGTTAATAACCAAAAACCTTATGTAGATAACTATTCGCAAGCTGCTTAATTCAGTTCAAAAAATAGTTCAAAATAGATTAGGTTTTTCCATAGCAATCCGCACTCATCTCTAAATTGATTCGATAAAAGTAGTTCAAAAAAATAATTTCATAAGCGCTTTTTATTTTCAATAAAGTATATTTGTAGCTTTCATTTTAACATTTTAACATTGAATAATAAAATAATTAAGTGGTGAGTGGGGACACTAACCACGGCGGAGGTTTTGAATTATTATTGGGGTCAAGTATAATTTCAATGTGAGTATCTCTTTCGTCAACATCTCTGTTTTTGCAATTACAAGTTTCTATTCCACCTGGCTTTATATCATAAACATAGCCTTTTATTCTTGCTGCATTGTTTGATGACCATCTATCTAAATCATTTCCTTCTTCTAATATTTTTGATAGAGTTATCTCATTGTCAAAATCTTCTTCTTTTGGAAATTTACTTCTGTTCTTTAAAATGTTTAACTCCTTTATTGATTCTGATTCAGCACTACCCTCTAATGGACAGTCTGATTCAACCTCTTCTTTAGCATATTGAGAACTACTATCAACTATTGAAACATGGTCGTTTAAAACAGTATCGTCTATTACACCTGACTTTGTTTTAACTTCAGTTACAGGAAGGGTATTATTTTTAAATAATGTATAGTATTTAAAAATAAAGAAGAATACAGTGCTTATGAAATTATTTTTTTTGAACTACTTTTATGAAAACAATTTAGATATGAGTAGAGGATAATCATCTCGACAAACATTGAATAAATTTAGCTTCAAAATAAATAGATTAAAAAGGCATAAAAATTTATTTTTATATTAAGTAAAATGAATTATCTTCGCCGTCCAAAATATTTTTTCACAAAAGGAGGAAACAAAAATTGACAGAAACAACAAACATTAACCAAACAGCGCATGACGATTTCAACTGGAACGTTGATAAACGCAGTGCAAACACCTATTCTACTCAACAAGTAGAATCAATGGCAACAATGTATGATGGTACATTTAAAGCTATTAACAACAACGAAATTGTAACAGGTACAATCGTTGGTATTTCCAAAACAGATGTTGTAGTAAACATCGGTTTTAAATCAGACGGATTAGTTCCTTTGAACGAATTTCGTGACATGCCTTCAATCAAAATCGGCGATGAGATTGAGGTGTATGTATTAAGCAAAGAAGACAAGTTGGGGCAATTAGTTCTTTCTCGTAAGAACGCTAAATTAGCTAAAGCTTGGGAGCAAATCGTTAGTGCTCATTCTACTGGAATTATTGTTACAGGGCTTATCACCAGCAAAACAAAAGGTGGTTTGATTGTAGATATTTTCGGTTTAGAAACTTTCCTACCAGGTTCGCAAATTGATGTTAAACCAGTAACCGATTATGATGGTTATGTAGGTAAAAACATGGAATTTAAAGTAGTGAAAATTAACGAAGTAATCAAAAATGCAGTTGTATCACACAAAGCATTAATTGAAAGCGATATCGAAAGCCAACGTGCTGAAATTATCGGACAAATGGAAGTTGGTCAGGTATTAGAAGGTACAGTTAAAAACATCACTGATTTCGGTGCATTTATCGATTTAGGTGGTATTGATGGATTATTATACATTACTGATATTTCGTGGGGTCGTATCACACACCCTAATGAAATATTGCAAATGAACCAAAAATTAAATGTGGTTGTATTAGGCTTTACTGATGAGAAAAAACGTATCAGTTTAGGTTTAAAACAATTAACACCGCATCCTTGGGAAGTATTACCTGCCGAAATGGTTGAAGGTGGTACTATCAAAGGTAAAGTGGTTAACATTGAAGAATATGGTGCATTCTTAGAAATTAAACCAGGTATTGAAGGATTATTACATGTATCTGAATTAGGATGGAGCAACCAACCTGTTAATGCAAAAGAATTCTTTAAATTAGGCGACGAATACGAAACCAAGATTGTAGCTTTAGATAAAGATCAGCGCAAGATGTCATTGAGTTTCAAACAGATGACTACTGATCCTTGGAGCAGTATCGGCGATAAATACCCAGTAGGAAGCAAACATAAAGGAACAGTTAAAAATGTAACTAACTACGGAATATTTGTTGAATTTGAAGCAGGTATTGGCGGTATGGTTCATATCAGCGATTTAAGTTGGACAAAACGTTATCATCATGCAAATGAATTTGCAAAAGTGGGTAGCGAAATGGACATCATCATCTTAAATCTTGATGTTGAAAACCGTAAAATGTCGTTAGGACACAAACAGTTAGAAGAAGATCCTTGGGATACTTTTGAATCTATCTTCCCTGTTGGTTCTATTCATCAAGGTACTATCGTTCGTAAGGATGAGAAAGGTGCTACCATTCAATTACAATATGGTTTAGAAGGATACTCTCCTATTAAACACTTGAAAAAAGAAAATGGTAAAAATGCTGAATTAGACGAAACTTTAGACTTCAAAATTTTAGAATTTGAAAAAAGCGATAAACGTATTTTATTGTCTCATTCTAAAATTGTAACTGATTCTAAAAATGCAACAAGAGTTGCTGAAGAAGGCGAAAAAGTTGCTGAAGAAAAACGTACCAAAGATTCTGTTAAAACAATTAACGAAAAAGCAAAAAAATCAACTATGGGTGATTTAGAAGCTTTAACTAAATTGAAAGAAACAATGGATAAAAACGAAGGGAAATAATATTCTCTTTAAACAATAATAAAAGCCGCTTTGATTAAATTCAAGGCGGCTTTTTTATTACTCGTATCTATCAAAATAACTATTAAGATGGTTTATCATTTAATGAAATCCCAACAAATTTTCACTGCTAATTAAATACGTATTGATGTATTTTTTAGCTTCCACACAAGCTTCAAAAACAGATTTTCCTTTGGCTACATTAGCGGTAATAGCAGCCGATAATACACAGCCACTGCCATGCTTTGCAGCATTTTTTATTCTATCAGATTTAATTATTTGATATGATTTTTCAGAGATTAAAACGTCATTGGCATCATCAGTATTTTTGTGTCCGCCTTTTAATAAAATATTTGTAGATGCTGAAAATCCTTTAGCAATAATCATTTCAGCATTATCGGTTGAAAATAAAATTTGGGCTTCATTAGTATTGGGTGTGATTAAATAAATTTTTTGCACCAAATTTTTTAAATCTGTTTCATTAAAATTTTGATGAAATAAAAACCCCGAACTCGATTTTAAAATTGGGTCCCAAATTATTTTAATTTTATTATTCAGCCTTAAAAGCTCATCGCAAATAGCATTCAGCATTTCAAAATTTTCTATCAATCCTATTTTCACAAAATTGATTTCATATATTTTAAATAAAATTTCTAACTGTTCTTTTATTTGCTGAATTGGTTGCCAATAAATTTTACTAAATTCATTTTCATTCTGCACAGTAATACTTGTATTAATAGCAAAACCTAAAACATCATTTGCTTCAAATGTTTTAATATCAGCCAATACACCAGCTCCACCGCTTGGGTCGAACCCTGCAATACTTAACACACAAGGCTTTTTATAATTTATTTTCAAGGTTTTTTAGTTTTTGATAATTCAAATTCGGATGCTGCCAATCCCATTTTTGTATCTTTATAAGTAGGGTTTAATTGCATTGTTTTTGTAAATGCAATTTTTGCTTTTTCAAATTTACCTGCTGTATAATAAGCTCCGCCTAAATTGTAGTACGAATCCATTGTAAGCGAATCATTTTCGGTAGCATACATAGCTGCTTTTTCTAAATAATTAATAGCTGAATCTAAATTTTTTCTGTTGCCACAAGCCAAGCCAATTGTTAAAAATTTTGCAGTAAGGTATTTATTAAACTCAATTAATTTGGGATGATTAGCATGCTGCCTTACCACATTCCAATTCCGTTCAGCAGCCTCTACACTATCCATGCGGCTGTATGCCACACCTCTATTTAAAAATGCATCATCAAATGTAGGATGAATTTTTAAGGCTTGATTAAAGCAATTAAGAGCTATAAAAAGCAAACTATCTCTTGTGGTTTTACTTATCTTATTTTTTGCTGAAAGTTCGATGTACGATGTGCCAGCACCGTTAGCAATACGAGCACTATTAGGGCATTTTTTAAAATCAGCAATATTTAAAACAATATCATTTTTCCATTCTTTATTTCTTGCAAAAGTTACAAAAGCCGATGCCATAAAAATGGGCAACAACAATGCAATTGCAGGAATCCATTTGTTGATTTTAAGTTTTTCATTCATCAAATCAATCATCTGTTTTGCAATTATTACTATCGACATGATAAAAAACAAAGATGGAATAAATAGTAAACGTTCGCCCATTGCCATACCAATATCAATAATTAAATTACTACTAATAGATGCTGTGATAAAAAACATGAATATTGAAAATGAAATTAACGATTTGCTTTTTAATTTTACAAATGCAAATACCGCCAAAGCTGCATAAATAGTGATAGATAGATACACAAAAATATTATTAGCATCAACAAAAGGAATTTGATGAAACGAATAATCGTAGGCCAATGGATAAGGTACAAACAACATTTTTAAATACAACAACAGAATAAATATTTTGGTGCAAATACGTTGAATAGGCGATGCATACAGAAACGGATTGTTCATCACTTCCCTACTTTCAATCACGTTGCTGAATGGTGCTATTTCGTTTTTAATAAATACCAATAATGCAATTGCAATAAAATATCCGATAAGAACCAACCCAATTTTTGGTATTTTATAATCCGTAAAAAAATATAATAGGCATCCAATTCCGCCTAAAAACACCATGGGTGCTTCTTTTGAAGTAAGCGCTATAAAAAATAAAACAACAGATAAAATGTATAAAATTGGGTTTTTAGTTTCTATATATTTCCATAAAACGATTAATGAAAATGAAGTAAATAATAAAGCCAATAATTCATCTCGTCCTTTAATATTAGCCACCACTTCGGTGTGTATGGGATGTATGGCAAAAAGCAGAATGGTAAAAAACGAAATCCATTGATTTATTTTTAATTGTTGAAACAAAAAATAAAACAGCAAAACACAAATTAAAGCATACAATAAAACATTTATTAAATGGCTACGATGTGGATGTCCAACACCCCAAAAACCAACTTCAAAATTAAATGAAATTAAGGCTAATGGTCGCCAATGGCTACTGGCTGCATCATCGGCTTCTTTGTGGCTAAACCCATAAATAAACGAATGTGTAAGTTGGTCGCCAATGCCATCAAACCCTTTTAAAGTATATTCATTTTGGGTAATCATCATGGCATCATCTAATGCATATTCATTAAAAATAGAATTGAAATAAAATGCAATAGGCACAAAAAATAAAACAACATACAATAACCAATTCGGTTTTATGGATGATGATATTAATTGTATATGATTAGGCTGAACAATAGTTTCAGCAATAGTTTTCTTATTCTTATTCGACATGTTTTTAAAAAATTTATTCTGCTCAAAAATAGAAATATTTTTTTGTCGTTTTTAGTCTTACAATTATTTAGATTTTACGAACTTCGCAAACCAATTAAATTCGATATATAATATGATTCCTTTAACGGTTCCACACTTAGCAGGCAATGAATGGAAATATGTAAAAGATTGTTTAGATACAGGCTGGATAAGCAGTGTAGGCAGTTATGTAAACGATTTTGAAAAGAAAATGGCTGAATTTACAGGTGCAAAATATGCGGTGGCTTGTATGAATGGAACAGCTGCTTTGCATGTTTGCCAACGATTAGTAGGCGTAAAACAAGGCGATTATGTAATCATTCCTAACATCACTTTTATTGCCACAGCAAATGCTGTAAGCTATACTGGTGCCGAGCCTTTAATGATTGATGTGGATAGCGATACTTGGCAAATGGATTTGAATTTGTTAGAAAAATTCTTTGCTGAAGAAACTAAAATGGTAGATGGAAAATGTGTGGTAAAAAAAGATAACAGAGCCATTGGCTGCATTATGCCTGTGCATGTATTGGGTAATATGTGCAACATGGAAAGGTTGATGACAATTGCCAATCAATACCATGTTCCTGTTATTGAAGATTCAACTGAATCGTTGGGAAGCACTTACAAAGGCAAACAAACAGGCACTTTTGGGCAAATGGGTTGCTTTAGTTATAATGGAAATAAAATTATTTCGACAGGTGGTGGTGGCATGATTGTAACCAATGATGAAGCATTAGCAAAGCATGCAAAACATTTAACTACGCAAGCAAAAATACATCCCGAAGAATATATACATGATGAAGTTGGCTACAATTATAGATTGGTAAATATTTTGGCAGCCGTTGGTGTAGCACAAATGGAACAATTGCCCGAATTTTTAATTAAGAAAAAATACATCAGCGATTTTTATAAAAAAGAGTTAAGTGGCATTGGCGATATTCAATTTCAAAAAGTGGAAGAAAATATTGAAGTGAATGATTGGCTTTTCACAATCAAATCAAATCATTCAAAACAAATTTTTGAAGCTTTGAAAGCTGCTGATATTATGAGTCGCCCATTTTGGATGCCTATGAATCAATTAAAAATGTTTACTTCGTTTTGGTATTACAGCCAACAAGATAAATCGAACGAAGTGTACAAAAATTGCTTAAGTATTCCTTGTAGTACGGGCATTACAGATGAAGAATTACAAAAAGTAGCAACAATTATTAAATCAATTTTTAAATAAATAAAATTATGGTAGACAAAAATTTAATCACAACAAGCAATGCTTTAGAAGGTTATAAAGTAACCAAACAATTAGGCGTAGTTCGTGGTATTACAGTTCGTAGCCGCAGTTTATTTGGTAATATGGCTGGTGGTTTTTTATCGTTATTAGGTGGTCAAAACTCTATTTATACTGAGCTTTGCGAAAAAACAAGAGAAGAAGCTTTTATGTTGATGACCGAACATGCAAATGCAACGGGTGCAAATGCCATCATCAATATGCGCTATGATGCAAACGAAGTGATGCAAGGCATTACAGAAGTGTTGGCGTATGGCACAGCAGTTTGTGTTGAGAAAATTTAGTATGAATTGATGCAAAAAAAAACATCTTCATTTGTTACTGATTTAGCATCTATTTTTCAAGATGTTGCTGACAAAAAATTAGCTGAAAGTCAGAAAGCATATTTGAAAAATCAGTTTGAATTTTTTGGAATGAAAATGGCCGAACGAAGAATTATTTTTAAAGCATTTTTAAAAGAAAATTTTCCACCACAAAATAAAATTGAAATTTTAGTAAAGGAATTATTTGCTCAACCACAACGTGAATTTCATTATTGTGCTATTGAATTATTAATTGCCAATAAAAAAAATTGGACATCAGAAATTATTGATTTATTTGAATTTATGGTCATCAATAATTCGTGGTGGGATACAGTTGATTTTATTTCGGCACACTTAGTTGCACCCTATTTTAAAAAATTTAATCAAGAAAAAAACAATATCACAAAGCGTTGGAATCAATCTAACAATATGTGGTTGCAACGAGTGAGCATTATTTTTCAGAACAAATACAAAAAAGAAACGGATGAGAAATTGCTAACCGAATACATTTTAATTCATAGAAAAAGTAAGGAGTTTTTTATTCAAAAAGCGATTGGTTGGGCACTTAGAGAGTATGCTTACACTAATTCAGATTTTGTAATTGATTTTGTACAAACCAATGATTTGGCAAACTTGAGCAAAAGAGAAGCAATAAAAAACATTAAGTAGAAAACAAATTATAGTTACACATGAACAGATTTAATCTTCATCAATTTATTGGCGCTGCAAC
>JBEEMV010000140.1:0-4064 GCA_041192505.1 Bacteroidota bacterium | reverse complement strand
ATTTTCGTTTCATATTCAAATCATCATCGTAAGTACTCATCATTAAATTATAAGCAAATGTTTTTAGCCCACCTTTAAATTCTTTAATCACATCATAGCAACTGTTTCCTGTTTCTCTGTTGATTAATAGTATCAAAATTCTGCCTTGATGCGTTGTCATATTCACCAATTGATATTTAAATTGTTTGTTCAATTCATCCTCTTTACTTTTCAAATATTGCCTACGTTCTTTTCTTGTATGGCAATTTGTTAATTCATTTTTAATTTGATTAAGTAATGATGCCGTTCTTTTTGCATAAGGGTAAACAATGGCTACATCCGACACTAAATTTTTATATAATCGTTGCTGTTCGTAATCTTTAAACGGACGAAAATCGGTAATAAAAACTGTTCTTAAATATTTTGCAGGAAAAGTATCACCTTTAATAATTACGGCATAAACTTTCAATGTATCATTGGCAAATGATGCAGAAGTAAAAAAAATGAACCCGAATAGCAGCAGCCAGATTCTTTTCATTAGTGGTTTAAAACAAAACTTAATTTTATTTACCATACAAACGTACATACTTTGTAAATAGTACATTCAAATAATCATCAACACCTATTCAATTTTAATAGACAACCAACAATTTTCGAGTTATTTAAAACTCATTTTTTTATTTCCAACAATAAAATTAATTTTACTTTTATTGCACAATATTTCAATCAAATCTATTTTATGGGAAATTTAAAAGGTGGCGAATTTGTTGTTAAAAATTCAACAGCAGAAAATACTTACACACCAGAAAGTTTTAGCGAAGAGCAAAATCTTATAGTACAAACTTGTAATCAATTTTTAGAAGCCGAAGTGTTTCCAAATTTAGATAAAATTGATAAGCAAGAAAATAATATAATGGTTGATTTGCTGAATAAATGTGGCGAATTAGGATTATTGGGCGCAGCCATTCCAGAGCAATATGGTGGTTTGGGCGAAGATTTTATTACAGGCACTTTAATTAATGAAACCTTAGGCGCTGGGCATTCATTTGCGGTAGCAAGTGCTTGTCATACAGGCATTGGCTCATTACCAATTTTATATTTTGGTACTGAAGAAGTAAAACAAAAATATTTACCAAAATTAGCAACAGGCGAATGGAAAGGCGCTTATTGCCTTACCGAACCAGGCAGTGGCAGCGATGCATTAGCTGCAAAAACCAGAGCCGATTTATCTGCTGATGGAAAACATTATATTTTAAATGGGCAAAAAATGTGGATTACAAATGCAGGTTTTGCAGATGTATTTTCAGTATTTGCAAAAATTGATGGCGATAAATTTACAGGCTTTGTAGTAGAACGTGGCTATGAAGGTGTTAGCTTTGGTGAAGAAGAATATAAAATGGGAATTAAGGGTAGTAGCACTCGTCAGGTATTTTTCAATAATTGTAAAGTACCAGTTGAAAATGTTTTGGGCGAAATAGGGAAGGGGCATAAAATCGCTTTTGATATTTTAAATATTGGTAGATTAAAGTTATGTGCCGCAACATTAGGCGGTGCAAAACGCAGTGCCAATCTATCATTGCACTATGCACTTACCCGTCAGCAATTTAATTTGCCAATTGCAAAATTTGGTGCTATTCGTCATAAATTAGCAGAAATGTCAATCTTAATTTATGCATCCGAAACGGCTTTGTATCGTACGGCTTCATTAATTTCAGAAATGGAAAATGAATTGCATAAAGGCGGAATGGATATTTCAAATGCATTATTAAAAGCATCAGAAGAGTATGCAGTTGAATGCGCCATTTTAAAAGTATTTGGTAGCGAAACTTTAGATTATGTAGTAGATGAAGGTGTTCAAATATTTGGTGGATATGGGTTTAGCGAAGAATATCCATTAGCTCGTTCGTATCGTGATTCAAGAATTAATAGAATTTTTGAAGGTACAAATGAAATTAACAGATTACTAAGTGTAGATATGTTGTTGAAAAAAGCAATGAAAGGCGAATTAGATTTAATGACGCCAGCCACTGCTGTTCAAAAAGAATTAATGAGCATTCCAGATTTTTCTGAATCGAATGAAGGATTGTTAGCTGCCGAGAAAAAGGTATTAGCCAATATGAAAAAAGCGGTATTGTTAACTGCTGGCGCTGCTGTTCAAAAGTTAATGATGACATTATCGAAAGAACAAGAAATATTGATGAACTGCGCTGATATGTTAATCGAAATGTACATCTGTGAATGTTTATTGTTAAGAGTTGAAAAATTAATTCAAACCAAAGGCGAAGCTGAAGCTGCCATACAATTAGATATTTTAAGAACTTACATGAGCGATGCTTGCGAAAAAATGTATTTGCATGGCAAACATGCGGTTACATCATTTACCGAAGGCGATGAATTAAGAATGATGTTGCTTGGATTAAAACGATTTACAAAAATGGAAGCATTTAATACCAAAGAAGCTCGTAGAAGAATAGCAGCTAAGATGGTGGAACAAAATGCTTATGGATTTTAATCAATTGAAAAAAATGATATAACTTTGAATTCACTTTTTGAATCAAAGAAATATTCAACTCAAAAAGAAAACCATGATAAAAAAATATTTATTTATTCTAACAGTCTTGTTACCAATTTTTCTGATTTCATGTGGAGGACCTGAGTCGTCTTTTATTGAAAAAACAGATACAAAAGGTAACACAGTTTATGTTGGCAAAGGCGGTAATAATCAAATATTATTCGACCATGAAGATTTATTTTGGTTTAGAAATGGGTTTGAAGATTATACACCTAACGCAGATACAATAAAGGAATTAAAAAAGTGGAAAAATGATATTTATATAACAGCTTTTGGTGGTACTTGGTGTGATGATACAAAAGTACTATTACCCAAATTTTATAAGGCAATGGCCGAAGCTGAATTTACAGGAAATGATGTTACTCTTTATTTAGTAGATAGAGATAAAACATCTGAAGATGGCGTTGCTCAGGCTTTACATATTGATAAAGTACCAACATTTGTAATATTTAGAAACGGTAGAATGATTGGTAGAGTGGTTGAAAGTACAGATGTTCCAATCGAATCGGCTATTTTAAATATCATTAAAAGTAATTGGTAATACAAATATTTATTCCTTTTCAGATGCCCATAACGTAAGTTTATGGGTATTTTTTTGGTATTATTCACTCACCATTTTTAAAAATTCTGTTTCATCAATAATTTTTATCGAAGCAATTTTTTGTGCTTTTTCTAATTTACTTCCAGCATCTGCACCCACAATTAAGTAGTTTAGTTTTTTGCTCACAGTTCCCAATACTGCACCACCATTGGCTTCTACCATTTCTTCGGCTTTGCTTCTGCCAAGCGTTGGTAAGGTACCAGTGAATAAAAACGTTAGTCCGCTGAATTTTTTTGTGGCTGCATCGCCTTCAATTTTTGCTTCCATGTTCAAACCTATCGCATGCAATTCATTCAACATTTTTAAGTTCTCCTCATTATGAAAATATTCAAAAATAGAAGCAGCAACTTTATCACCCACATCGCCAATTTGCAACAATTCTTCTACCGATTTTTCTTTCAAATCGAATAAATGATGCACCGTTCGTTCTAAATTTTTGGCAGTGCCTTCGCCCACAAATCGGATTCCTAAACCAAAAATTAATTTACTCAACGATTGTTGTTTGCAAGCATCCAATGCGGCTTTCATGTTGTTAATTGATTTTTCACCAAAGCCATCAAGCGATGAAATTTTTTCAAAATCAATTTTAAAAATGCTCGGAATATCAGTAATGATGCCCATTTCATAGAACTTACGAATGTTCGCTTCGCCCAATCCTTTCACATCCATCGCATCTTTCGATACAAAATGAATGATGCGTTCAACACTTTGTGCAGGGCAGTTAACATTCACACATCGCCACACAGCTTCTTCTTCGGGCTTATTTAAAACTGAATTGCACGAAGGACAATTAGTTGGGAAAATAATTTTTTGTTCGTTGCCATTTCTTGCATCAGCCATCGATTTCACGATGTATGGAATCACATCGCCGCTGCGTTCAATCAACACTTTGTCGCCAATCATCAAATCTTT
>JBEEMV010000139.1:0-11795 GCA_041192505.1 Bacteroidota bacterium | reverse complement strand
TAATGGTAGCTCTTCTGCCGTCGCTTAATCGTTTGTTCGAAATTACAGTTCCTAATAAATAGCCAGCTTCATCAATTAATGCTCTGCCTGTTTCTAAAATTAAAAGTGGTAATTCTTCTTGTGTAAACCCTGCATTTAAAATAGCAGTTGTTATCGCTTCGGCAAATTGGTCGAAAGATGGATTGGTATCAACACCTTGCAAATACGAACCTTTCAATGTGTTTTTAGATGCAAAGCCGCCGCCCATATCAATATACTGAATATTTTTTCTGTATTTCTTTTTAATGCCTAATGCTAAATCGCTCATTTTTGAAGCAGCAATACCATAAGCACTTGGCGATAACATAAACGTTCCGATATGACAATGCAAACCAATCAATTCTAATTTATCGGCTAATACAATTTTATTAATGGCATCCCAAGCTTGCCCATTTTCATAGTTAAAACCAAACCTATCCCAAATAGGATAAATGCCCGTATCCATGTTTACACGAATGGCTACATTTGGTCGCATATCCATTTCTTCTGCCAACTCATTTAATAAATATAATTCATCTAAATGGTCGATATGAATAGGCGAATTATTTTTGATAGCAATTCGTAATTCGCTTTCCGTTTTATCAGGGCCATTAAATAAAATTTTATTGCCAGGCACACCATTGTTCAATGCTTTTTCATATTCAAAACCGCTTACAACCTCTGCCCACGAACCTTCTTGATGAAAAACATTACAAACCGAATTGATGTAATTGGTTTTATAACTCCAAGCAAATTGTATTTTTGGATAACGAGTTTTAAAAGCTCTTACGGCTTCTTTGTAAGTATTTCTGATGGTTCGTTCGCTGATTACAAAAAGTGGCGAACCAAATTCTGCAATCAAATTTTTTACTGAAACTTCATCAATATGCGTTACAGGTGCATACTCGGTTTTGGTTCCAAATTTATTCATCAAGCCGCCATTAATGCGTTGTATCAGCGGACGTTCGTATTGTAATCTTTTCATTTTTGTAAATTTATTTTTTAACTAAAAACTAATCACCAGCAACTAATAACTTTCTTATAGTTCTCCTAATGTTGAAATAGTTTCAAATTCTTTTAAATCGCAAATCATATCATAACTATATCTGATAAACATTTTACCAATATCATGGTTTGTAAATGGTTCAACCTTTTCGCCCAAAGCCATTTTCAATAATGCTTCGGGATGATTTTGCCCAGCGCCAACCGCCAAATAAACCCATGCTGGAAAACGTGGATTTATTTCAATTAAATAATATTCGCCTTCGTTGGTTTTAATCATTTCTAATTCGCAAGCACCTTTCCATTTGCTTTTCGAAATCATATTGGTTGCAATTTCTAAAAGTGTTTCATCTTGTAATGTAATACCAGCCCATGCTTTGCCTTTATCGGTAATAAAAGTTTTACGCATTGGCACAGCGCCAATTGTATTGCCTTCGCCATCGCCAATGGCTGTTACATTTACTTCGGTACCATATGTAAATTGTTGAATGATAATGGGCAAGCCCCATTTGCTGGCTATTTTATTAAAATAAGTAATGGCTTGTTCTTGATTATAAGCAACCGAAGCATCATAAAATTTTCCTTTTACCACAAGCGGATAAGTAAAATCTTGAAACAACATTGGTATTTCATTAATGCTATAAATCATTTTGCTTTTTGGTACTTTGATACCATATTTTTCGCCAAATGAATTTAAGTTTGATTTGTGTCGTTCTTCAAATTGTTCAAGCGTTGGTAAAAAAGTTTTAATGCCTAATTCATTTTCAAGCTGCTCACTCATCTTTATAAAATTAAAAAGTTCGGCATCAAAATTTGGAATCAGTACATCAATTTTCTCAATTTCATGAATGTATTTTATTCTTTCAAAAATTGTTTTAATGCCTGCACTTGGCAATGGTATTTGATACGATTTGCTTACCAAATCATGCATATAAATACCAGGCTCTAAAGCATCGTAGCTTAATCCAATAATTTTTACATCAAATTCTTGGCTATCCAACAAACCACGAATAACGGGTATTCCAGGCCCTGGGCTATCCACATTATTTAAGCCTGTAATGGCTACATTAATCTTTCTTCTTTTCACTTTCGGTAAGTTTAAGTGTTTCAATCATTTTAGTAAAATCATAAAAATCTTTTTCAACCGTATCATTATCTACTTGATATTTTGATACTATATTTTTTTTGATTTCATCTTCAGACTGACCATCTTTTAATAATTTTAAAATTTCTAATCCAATTGGATTTACCGAAAACGAATCGCCATTACCTGGGTCGAATACAAAGCCAGTATCACTAATGGCTATATTTTTTTTGATTTGCATACGCAGTACATATTTATTTTTATGCTGTACAAATATGGATTAATTTATCTGCAAACGTGTTATATAATTATAAAGAAAAATTATAGAATTGAAAACCTTAAAAATTGTATTTGATTATAAAATTTTGCTTTTTCGATAGGAAGAACTTTATTTGCAACAATTAAAATTTAATTAATGGCAAAAAATTTATTGATTGTTGAGTCGCCTGCCAAAGCAAAAACTATTGAAAAATATTTGGGTGGCGAATTCAAAGTAGTGAGCAGCAAAGGGCATATTAGAGATTTAGCCAAGGGCGATAAAGGTATTGATATTGCAAACGGATTTAAGCCCAACTACATTATTAGTGAGGATAAAGAAGAGGTGGTAAAAGAACTAAAGAAGTTGGCAAAAGGAGCAGAAGTATGGCTGGCAACGGATGAAGATCGTGAAGGTGAAGCCATTAGCTGGCATCTTTGCGAAGCATTAAATTTAGATGTATTAAATACCAAGCGAATTGTTTTTCATGAAATTACTAAATCGGCAATACAAGAAGCCATTACCAAACCACGAAAAGTAGATTTGAATTTGGTAGATGCACAGCAAGCTCGAAGAGTGTTGGATAGAATTGTGGGCTTTGAATTATCACCTATTTTATGGCGTAAATTATCAGCAGGAAGCGGACTTTCGGCTGGTAGAGTACAATCTGTAGCGGTAAGATTAATTGTAGAAAAAGAAAGAGATATTACATCGCACAACACAAAAAGTTTTTTTAAAGTAGTTGCTATTTTAACTGCCGAACGTGATGGAAAAACTATTTCATTTAAAGCAGAATTACCAAAAAAATATGAACTACAAGGCGATGCCGAAAAGTTTTTAATCAGTTGTAAAACTGCATCATACACAGTTGCCAATGTAGATGTAAGACCAGGCAAACGTACGCCTGCTGCACCTTTTACCACTTCAACATTGCAACAAGAAGCATCACGTAAATTATACATGAATGTTTCGAAAACAATGATGTTGGCGCAACGATTATACGAAGCTGGGCATATTACTTATATGAGAACAGATTCGGTAAATTTGAGTGAAACGGCTTTGAAAAATGCACAACAACAAATTAAAAAATTGTATGGCGAAAATTATCATAAGCAACGTCATTACACTGGTAAAACTGCTAATGCACAAGAGGCGCATGAAGCCATTCGTCCAACCGATTTAGCAAATATTGAAGTAGATGTTGAAAGTGATCAATTGCGCTTGTATCAATTAATTTGGCGCAGAACAATTGCATCGCAAATGGAAGATGCAGTGTTAGAAAAAACAACTGCTACCATCGAAATTTCTACTAATAAAGAAAACCTATCTGCTTCAGGTGAAGTAATAAAATTTGATGGTTTTTTGAAAGTGTATATGGAAGATACTGATGATGAAAATGAGGAAGATGAAAAAGAAAGTTTGTTGCCGCCATTAAAAGTAAACCAACAACTTGGGTTTAAAGAAATGACTGCTGTACAACGTTTTTCGGCACCACCATCAAGATATACAGAAGCAAGTTTGGTAAAAAAATTAGAGGAATTAGGTATCGGTCGTCCGTCAACTTATGCGCCTACCATCAACACCGTTCAACAACGTGGTTATGTAGAAAAGAAAATTAAAGAAGGAACCGAAAGACCTTATTTGGTATATACTTTAACGGATGCAAACGAAGTTAAAAATCAAACCAAAACTGAAATTACTGGCGTTGAAAAAAATAAATTATCGCCAACCGATTTAGGATTTTTAACCAATGATTTTTTGGTTGAACATTTTAAAAATGTGTTAGATTATACTTTCACAGCTCGTATTGAAGCCGAGTTTGATGAAATAGCTGAAGGTAAATTGAAGTGGCCAAAAATGTTGGATACATTTTACAAACCATTTCATACATTAGTTGATCATACTATTGAAACGGCTGAACGGGTAAGTGGCGAACGTGAATTGGGCATAGACCCAAAAAGCGGCAAACCTGTAATTGCTCGTATGGGGCGTTATGGGCCTATGGTTCAAATTGGTGCAGCCAGCGAAGATGAAAGCGAAAAGCCAAAATTTTCGAAACTAAAACCTAATCAAAGTATTAGCACCATTACTTTAGAAGAAGCATTAGAATGTTTTGCATTGCCAAGAGTAGTGGGTCAATTTGAAGAAAAAGATTTAACCGTAAACATTGGCAGATTTGGTGCTTATGTTGCGCATGATGGCAAGTTTTATAGTTTGAAAAAAACACACGATCCTTACATCGTTACATCGGCAGAAGTATTAGAAGTAATTGAAGAAAAACGCAATAGCATTTTACGAGTTTTTGAAGGCACTGATATTTCAATTGTGGTGGGCAGATGGGGACCATACATTAAAGCAGGCAAAAAAAATGTGAAGTTGCCAAAAGATGCTGATGTAAAAAAGCTAACTTTAGAAGAAATTATGCCATTGATAGAAGCCGCACCCGAAGCCAAACCCAGAGGTTGGGGAGCAAGAAAGAAAAAGAAATAAAAAGGAACTATAAGAAGTATAAGTTGGCAATATTTACAATAGACTTCTTCGAAAAATACCACTCTTCCTCTATTGGAGAAGATAAAGATGAGGTCGTTAATAATCATTTTTCGAAGAAGTCTAATCTAATTAATGAAATAGAAACTGTAGGAGTTATTCTACAGTTTCTGTTTCATTTTCAATTTGTGGTTCTTGTTGTAAGTTAGTAAAAAAATATTTTTGAAATAAAAGAATAGCAATTACACCACAAGTAATAGCAGAATCAGCTATATTAAAAATAGCGTCGAAAAAAGCGAAATATTTTCCACCCATAAATGGAATCCAATGAGGTAGGTAACCTTCCCATAATGGAAAATAAAGCATATCAACTACTTTGCCTTGTAAAAATGGAGCATATCCCCCATTCTTAGGAAATAGTGTAGCTAATTGAAATGGTGTGCTTTCAGAAAAAATTAACCCGAAATAAATACTATCCAAAATATTACCTACAGCACCGGCAAAAATGGCACTCATACAAATAATAAAGCCAGTATGTAAATTGTTTTTTATTGATTTATAAATAAAGAAATAAAAAATACATGCCGATGCAATTATTCTAAATACGGATAACAATAATTTGCCCCAAACACCTGCTAACTCTAACCCAAATGCCATTCCTTTATTTTCAATAAAATGCAAATGAAACCAATTGAAGAATTGAACTTCGTCACCAATTTTAAAATTGGTTTTAATATAAATTTTCAAAATCTGATCTATCAACAATACCAATAAAATGGTAAACAATGCAAACTGAAATTTTTTATTTTTAAGCATCTGCAAATATAAAAAATAATAAAACTTTGATGATATGGAAGCATAGCTTTATTGATAATTAATAGTAAATATTTTATTGCTAATATATTTTTATTACAATCAATTTTTTTGAATGCTTAACCCCCTACTCTATTTATTTCAAAAAAAATCAAACTGTTGATATATTGTTATTTCATTTGCAATTGATTGGTCAATAGTTTCATTTCAATCAATATCTTTGCAATTCATTTCAACCAAATCTTACTGTGAGCGACCCTATAAAACATGAATGTGGCATTGCGATGATTCGCCTTTTAAAGCCATTATCATTCTATCAAAAAAAATACGGAACACCGTTGTATGGCTTAAACAAGCTGTATTTGTTGATGGAAAAGCAACACAATCGGGGGCAAGATGGTGCTGGTATAGCATCGGTAAAATTAAACTTACGAAGTGGTCAGCCATTTTATAATATAGCTAAAAGTAATAGCAAACAAGCCATTACCGAATTGTTTGAACGTATACATACCGATTTTGCAAAAATAGAAAAAACAAACCCCGATTTAGCCACCGATTGCGAATGGTTAAAAAATCATGTTAGTTTTTTGGGCGAAGTATTAATAGGGCATTTAAGATATGGAACACATGGTGGTAATGGCGTTGAGCGTTGTCATCCATTTATGAAACACAATAGTTGGTTATCAAAAAATATTATTACAGCAGGTAATTTTAACTTAACTAATACTGATGAAGTATTTCAATTTTTAGAAAAACAAAGCAATTACTATAAAGATAAATTTGATACTACGGCTGTATTAGAAACTATTGGTCATTTTTTAGAAGAAGAAAATGATAGAATATATGAAGAGTTAATAAGCAAAGGAGTGAATAGTAAAGAGGTAGTAAATGAAATAGCCGAGCAAATTGATATTCAAAAAATATTATCACAATCAGCCGAATTATTTGATGGTGGCTATTCATTAATGGGTATGTTGGGCCATGGCGATGCGTTTGTGATGAGAGATCCAGCAGGAATACGTCCAGCATTTTATTATTTAGATGATGAAGTTTGCGTAGTAGCCAGCGAACGCCCAGCCATTCAAACCGTGTTTAATGTAAATGCTTCATCTATAAAAGAAATTACACCTGGCAGTGCTTTAATATTAAAACGCAATGGTGTGGTGGAAGAAAAACAATTTGCAAAACCTACACAGCGCAGCAGTTGTAGTTTCGAACGTATTTATTTTAGCCGAGGAAGCGATTTAGATATTTATGCTGAAAGAAAATTGTTGGGTAATTATATTACCGAAACGGTTTTAAAAGAAGTTGATTTTGATTTTAAAAATACAGTGTTTAGTTACATTCCAAACACCGCCGAAGTATCTTTTTATGGCTTGATTAAAGGTGTTGAAGATTATATTAATCAATGGAAACGGGAACATATAAAAAAGCATGCTTATCAATTAGATGAAAATAAATTGAATGATTTATTAAGTATGCGCCCAAGGGTTGAAAAAATTGCCATTAAAGATGCCAAACTTCGTACTTTTATTACGCAGGATAATGCTCGAAACGAAATGGTGCAACACGTTTACGATATTACTTATGGCAGTGTGGTGGAAGGAAAAGATACCATTGTAATTATTGATGATTCGATTGTAAGAGGCACAACATTAAAAGAAAGTATCATTAGAATGCTGGATAGATTAAACCCTAAAAAAATTGTAATTGTTTCATCGGCTCCGCAAATTCGTTATCCCGATTGTTATGGAATAGATATGAGTAAAATGGGCGATTTTATTGCCTTTAGAGCCATGCTTACTTTATTGGCTGAAACCAATCAAACGCATTTATTAGATGAGGTTTATCAAAAATGTAAAGCCCAAGAAAACTTACCAAAAGAACAAGTGAAGAATGAAGTAAAGGCTTTATATAAAAGTTTTACAGCCGAACAAATAGCTGATAAAATAGCCGATTTAGTAAAACCTGTTGATTGCAAAGCCGAAGTAAAAATAATATTTCAGAAAATAGAAGACTTACATAAAGCTTGCCCTAACCATTTAGGCGATTGGTATTTTACTGGCAATTTTCCTACACCTGGTGGCAACAAAGTTGTAAACCGAGCCTTTATAAATTATATGGAAGGCAAAAACGAACGAGCTTATTAATTTGTCTCCTATTTTGAATAAAGATTGATTCTTGTAAAAAAGACATCATGATGCAGCTAGAAAAGTATTTACCTTTGCCGCTCTTAAAATATTTCACAATGAGTAAAAAACTGTTTACTATTTTATTTTTTTGTAGCGCTATTTTTTTTGCTTCAGCACAATCTTTTAAAGTAAATTGGACAGCCGCTTTAAAAGGCGGCAACACTGCCAATGTAGCTTGCACCACGGTTGATAAAAACAAAAACGTTTATTCAGTTGGCTTTTTTGATGGCACAACTGATTTCGACCCAGGTGCAGGTACTTATAATCTTTCTTCTATTATTTACAAAACACAATCTACCGAAGATATTTTTATTTCAAAGTTAGATTCCAATGGACATTTTCGTTGGGCATTGCCTTTTGGTAGCAACTCGTATGACATGGCAAAAAAAATTGTGTTTGATGATTCGATGAATTGTTACATCATTGGCACTTATGTGAGTACCATTGATTTTGACCCAAGCACAGCGGTGTATAATTTATACAGTTGGAGCAAAACAACCACAGCGTTTATTTTAAAATTAGATTCGGCTGGAAATTTTAAATGGGCAAAAGGATTTGGTGCTTCACAACTCACTTCCATCAACGATATTGCTTTAGATAAATTGGGCAACTTTTATGTAACGGGTAGTTTTGCTGGCGTTGGCGATTTTGACCCAGGTGCTACCTACGATTCGTTAACTTCTACTTATCTGTTTGGCAATCATCAAGATGCTTACATTTCGAAATTTGATTTGAATGGAAATTTTAAATGGGTACAGCAATTGGGCAGTGTATTTGATGATTACGGCGTAAGCCTTTCGGTTGAATCTACCAACATTTATGCAACAGGCAATTTAACCAATGGCAACAATATTTTAAATACTTACATCTGCAAATTAGATTCGGGAAAAACAATGCACTGGCTCAAACAAATCGAAACGTGCTATTTTGATACGCATCCTTTAATCACCGTTGACCAACTTGGAAACAACTACACTGCTGGTGTTTATTATGATACCGCTGATTTTGACCCCAGTGCTAATGTGTTTAACTTAAGTGTGTTGGTGCCTAAAAGCACATCATGCAGCAACGCTTATATTTTGAAATTAGATTCGGCTGGCAATTTTATTTGGGCAAAAGATATGGGTGCTAAAAAAAATAAGATGGGTTTTTCAACATCCTCAAACACAGCTTGCCAAAGTATTTATTTAGATAAAGGCAACTTAATAATGAGCGGCGCATTCAGCACTTGGGCCGATTTTAATCCTGATACATCTTCCTTTATTTTAAATGCACCAATTAATTCGCCCAATGGGTTATTCATTTCTAAATGGGATACAAGCGGAAAATTTATTCTTGCCAAAGCGGCTTTGGGAGTAGATTATTGCAACGCAAGCAGTATTTATACAGCTAACAATAATATTTATATAGGCGGAAATTATTTAACCAAAATTAATTTGAATGTAAATGGTGGTGAGGATACGCTTACTGGGCTGGGCTTTTGGGGAAGTGGAAATGGATTTGTTGTTAAATATTCACCTTGCAATACCACATATAGTGCCACTACTATTATGGCTTGCGATTCAACCACATTCAAGGGTTTAACTATTAAATCATCGGGGATTTATTCCTTCCAAATACAAAACAGCGCAGGCTGCGATAGCGTCATTACACTCACAGCTACAATTAATATAAGTAAAATCACTACACTGAACAAAACAATTTGCGCTGGTAACTATTATTCATTCAACGGGCAAAACCTTTATCTGGCAGGCACTTACAAGGATACTTTGCAAACGCAACATGGCTGCGATAGTTTAATAATTTTAAAATTAAACATCACCAGTTTGCCAGTTCTTCAAATTAGTGCAACTCAAAACCCTTTATGCTTGGGCGATACAGATACTTTGACTGTTTCGGGCGCAACAGCTTATCATTGGTTGCCCACTTCATTGGGAACAAATGCAACCGTTTTCATAATACCAACCGATACCATAAAGTATTATGTGCAAGGCACAAAAAATGCTTGCAATGGCTATGATTCAATCATTATCAATGTGATAAATTGCGCAACAGGAATTGATGCAAAAAATGTGGCAAACATTGGCAGTTATGCTAATAACTGCATTACTATTTATCCTAACCCAACTAACGATAAAACGATAATATCGTTAAATAATACTAATGAAACCATTAAGCAGCTATTAGTATATGATATAGCAGGTAGTTTAATTATTGATGCTATATATAAAGTATTACCCAATGGTAATATAGAATTGCAAACTACCAATTTAGCCAACGGATTTTACACCATACAAGCCATTACCAATAGTAAAACCTACTATGGTAAATTAATTAAGCAATAACTTTTATTTTAACTAACAACTGTAAGTAATGTACTTACAGTTGTTCAGCCGTGGTTAGTGTCCTCACTCACCATTGTATTATTTTATTGTTTCAAGTTACAATTAAAGCAACAAATATACTTTATTGAAAATAAAAAGTGCTTATGAAATTATTTTTTTGAACTACTTTTATGGAAATAATTTAGAGATGAGTGCGGACACTCATCTCGGCGAAAAAGTTTAATAACAGCAATGATGAAAACAAATCGAAGATTAAAAATATAGTGGTGAGTGAGGACACTAACCACAGCTTGAGAATTCCATATACAAATAAAACTATACAATACCCTTGGGCAGCAATTATATGAAAACAATAATTCTAGCAATACCTTTACACTACATGAAAAAGGTTTATTTATTTATACTATTTATAATACTGCTACAAACCAATGGCATAGCGGCAAGCTGGAAGTACAATAAGATAAAGCAGGCATCGGTTTATCAGGCACAAGTATGCTATGCTCAATGCCTTGCTACATACTTGCGCCAGCAGGGTTTAGCTAATGGCATGTATGTATTACAAATAATAGATGCAACTGGTATAAAACATAATTGTAAATTTGTGAAACAATAAAAAAGTAAAACAATGCTACATACTTTATTAATTTCAATTAGTTTATTGCTGCGGCTAACAGCCCAAAATACCGATGATTGCTCAACCTTAGGCGAAGGTGGTGGAATATCGGGCAGAGTATTGGCTCATCAAATAATTACTGATGATTTTACAGTAGCCTTGTATGAAGAAAGCACCGATGCCATAGCCAAGCAGCATTTGTATAATTTTGTAATAGCTACCAATGAAGAATTATTAAACGATAATATATTGATGGCTCAACGTGATAGCTTAAGGGCAAGAACCGATGTACAACAATTTATTACTAATTATAACCAATCGGTATTACGATTAACCGATAGTGTATTACATCTGTTAGCCGATGGTAATTATGCAGCGGCTTATAGCTTAAATAATGCCATAAGCAGCAATAATGATGTGGTGCAACAAACAAGGGCTTATGTAGATTTATATTTAAGCTATTTACAAAATGAAAGTTTGTTAACCGATTCAGCTTACCAAGCCCAAGTATATTATATGGCTACGCTATGCCCTTTGCAATATGGCAGTATGGTGTATTTAGCCCAAGCTTTATATAGTAGAGCATACCCCGATGCATTATTTCAAGATGATGATGCTTGCGAAACCATAGAAGCCCGAAGGGCAAACCGAAAGCCACAAACAAAAGTATTTGATAATATTGTACAAGCTAAATATGATGAAATAGCTAATGATAAATTGTTATTAGTTTATCCTAATCCTACTAGTGATTTAGTAACTATTAATTTAAAAACAGCTACTGATGAAACTATTAATAAAATAGAAATATATAACCTAATAGGTGATTTGGTTTATCAAAAAATAAACTTAACCAACAATAGTATCTTATTAGATGTAAGTAAATTAAATAGTGGTAATTATTTAATAAAAGCTACTACCATAGGGCAACACTACTATTTACATAAGTTGAACATTACCAAATAAACTATGAAAATAGTTTTGTTTT
>JBEEMV010000138.1:0-2729 GCA_041192505.1 Bacteroidota bacterium | reverse complement strand
CAAGAAGGGCAAGCAGTTTTCAAATTTGCAGTAGTGGGTATGGCAGATGTAGCCGAAGAAATAATGAAGCGTAACAATTTAACTGGCGATGATATTGCATGGCTTGTGCCTCATCAAGCCAACAAACGAATAATTGATGCCACTGCAAAACGTTGTGGATTACCTGATGAAAAAGTAATGATGAATATTCATAGATATGGAAATACTACAAGTGGTACTTTGCCTTTATGCCTTTGGGATTATGAAAGCCAATTAAAAAAGGGCGACAACATTTTGCTGGCAGCCTTTGGTGGTGGCTTTACTTGGGGCAGTATATGGATTAAGTGGGCTTATTAATTGTTGTTTTTAAAAAACGTTTTTACATAAATTATGACAGATATAAAAAAGAAATACGATACCGAAGGTGTGATAAAATATTATCATAGAACTGAATGGGTGTATCGTGATTTTTGGAAATTAGATAAAGGAATGGGTTTGCATTTTGGCTTTTGGGATAGCTCTGTCCATTCTGTTTCTGATGCAATTGTAAGGCAAAATGGTATCATGGCTGAAATGGCTGGTATTCAACCACATCATAAGGTATTAGATGCTGGATGTGGTGTAGGTGGTAGTTCAATTTTTTTAGCCCGAACTATTGGTTGTAATGCAACAGGAATAACCATTACACCAAAGCAAGTAATACGAGCTAATGAATATGCAGCCAAAGAAAACGTAAGCAATAAAGTGCAGTTTTTAGAAATGGATTATACCAAAACAAATTTTGCCGACGAATCATTTGATATTATTTGGGCAATTGAAAGTGTATGCCATACCAACAATAAAAAAGATTTTTTTAAAGAAGCTTTTAGGCTTTTAAAAAAAGGTGGTAAAATAGTTTTAGCCGATTGTTTTCAAACCAAAGAAAACCTTACACCAAAAGAATTTAAACAACTTTATACCAATGGTGTAAATGGTTGGGCAGTAAGCGAAATGTGTACCGAACAAAGCTTTACAAGCTATTGCAATGAAATTGGTTTTACTGATATAAAGTGCATTAATGTAAATGATAAAGTAACACCATCTACCAATAATTTAATTAAGCAAATTAAAAAATGGTTGATACCAGGTTGGATTTATTTTAAATTAGGCGGCATTACCGATACCGAATTTATGAATGCTTATGGTACTTACAATACTTGCAAAACCATTGGCAAATTATGGGATTATAAAGTGTTTATGGTTACTAAACCATAATTCAAATTGTAGAAAAATAAATATAGAATAAAAATTTTTAAGTAAAACTATTGAAGGAACTTATATTCCTAATTCACCAATTTTCCCATCAACCTCAACAATTCTGTTTCAGCACTTTTAAGTGCAAATTTTGCTTGGACTAATCTGTTCATGGCGCTGCTGTAGCTGGTTTCGGCTTGGCGCATTTCAATAGCTGTTGATTGTGCTAATCTAAATCGTTCGGCAGCAATCTTTAAGTTTTCATCTGCCAATAAAATATTTTCTTGTTCCATTTTTAAAATCTGTTTCGCCTTTTCAAAATCTTTTTGTGCTTTAAAATATTTTAAGTTGGTTTGAAGATGAATCTTTTGATACATTGTTTCTGCATTCAATGTATTGATGTTGGCTACTTTCACTTGCTTTTGTGTAAGCGTACCTGCAAAAATTGGAACATACAAGCTAACACCACCGCTAAAACCGTTGGTTTGGTTTAACAAAGAAAAACCTGCACTATTTTTCGAACGGCTTAATCCATAATTGCCCAAAACACTTAGCTGCGGCAGATAATTAGCAAATACTTCTTTCTTGTTTAAGTACGAAATTTCTCTACTTTTTTCTGCCATTAACAATTGAAAGTTTTGATTTTCTAATTCATTAGTAGTTGATAAACTTATTTTATCAGCAAACGAAATAGAATCAACCGTTGTAAAATTTGTTTCAGGAGCTAATGCCATCAAGCGATTCAAGTCTGCTTTTTTTTGCTCAATCAAATTTAATTGATTGATAACTAAACTTTTTTCTTCATTCAAATCAACTCTGGCTTGCAACCAATCTACTTTTGATGAAGCACCCACCAAATATTGTTTCTCGGTTAATGTTACTCTTTCATCCGATGTTTTAATGGCATCATTCAGCGCTTTTAATTGCATAGTGGCCGATACAATATCGTAGTAAGCAATAATGGTTTGAGTAATTAAAGTTTGCACACTATCCTTATAATTTAGTTCGCTAATCTCCGAAAGTTTTTTCAATCGGCTTTTCACAGCAAACATTTTCATGCCATCAAACAATGTCCAAGTGATATTTAATTGAGGATTAAAATTGCTGCCCGTTACGCCATCCTTAGTAGTTTCGGTACCATTCGAAAATTTTTGGTCGATACTATTTATCGAACCACTTTTAGAAATATTTACACCAGCCTTGGGTAAAAAATTAGCAATAGATGCATCGCTATTTGTTTTTAAAATATCCGATTTATTTTTTTGAATAATAATATCGTAATTGTTTTTCAAAGCAGTTTCAATGGCTTGATGAACAGTTAATGTGTTTTGTGCAAATGAAATATTTACACAAAACAATAGGATACAAAATATGATTTTTTTATACATTTTTTTTCTTTCTTGTTCTACTCATAAATGAATACATAGCAGGTATTACAAATAAGGTTAAAATTAACGCAAATAATAATCCACCAATAATTACAATGCCCAATGGTATGCGGCTTTGAGCGCCACTTC
>JBEEMV010000137.1:0-5850 GCA_041192505.1 Bacteroidota bacterium | reverse complement strand
CAGTGGCATGCGCTGTATGTCCTTCTTGCCAAAGGAATTCAGTAGTTCTTAAAAATAATCTTGTACGCATTTCCCAACGCACCACATTTGCCCATTGATTAATCAACAAAGGCAAATCTCGATATGATTTTATCCAACTTTTATAAGTGTGCCAAATGATAGTTTCAGATGTTGGTCGAACGATAAGTTCCTCTTCCAGCTTAGCTTCGGGGTCAACAATTACACCACCACCATTCGGGTCGTTCTTCAAACGATAGTGTGTAACCACCGCACATTCTTTTGCAAAACCTTCGATGTGTGCCGCTTCTTTACTCAAAAAACTTTTGGGAATGAACAAAGGAAAATAGGCATTTTGATGACCAGTATCTTTAAATTTTTTATCCAACACATCTCTCATGTTTTCCCACAATGCAAAGCCATATGGTTTAATAACCATACAACCTTTAACAGCTGAATAGTCTGCCAATCCTGCTTTTAACACTAAATCGATATACCATTGCGAATAATCTTGCTCACGAGAAGTAATTTCTTTGCTCATTATAATCTGTTTTTAAAAATGCAAATGTAATTTAAAATAAGAAGTGTGGTTTTGATTTTTTCGAAATGAAATAAATTAAAGTATAAATCCGAATTTGGAATAAGTACGTAATTGCCTTTTGTTATTTAAGCCCAATAACTTATTTATTATGAATCAACACATACCTACTTTGGAAGCACAATTTTTTAAAGAGATGAAACAAACTTTTAGTGTTTTAAAATCGCCTGCTTTACGGGTTTTCGACGAGAAATATATTCTTAGTTTTTCGATTATGGCTACTTGTTTCAATTTTTGTTATTGCCCGTTTTCATTTTTTATTTTGCATAATACTTTAGGAGCTATTATTAATGGCTTTTCTTCTGTTTTGCTTGCCATTATTATTTATTCAAGAAAAAATAAATGGATTGGACGAACCACATCCGAAAATTTATTGCTTGCCATTGCTTATTTAACTATGTTTTCGTTAAGCTATAGGTCGGGTGGTTTAACATCTGCTATTGTGCCGTGGTACATTGTTATCAATATGTTTTCGTTAACGGTAAACAATAAAAAAGTGGCTATTTTTTGGACTTTGATGGCATTATGTAGCATCGCATTTTTTTGGATTGCCGAAACATTTTTTCATTATCAGTTTCCAAATGATTATGCTGGAAGTGGTTATCATAGCTGGTTTTTTGCAGTAATTGTGGGTGTATTTTTATTAGGAATTAAAATAGTTGGTGTAATTGAAGAACGCAATGCAGAATTTATTGCCACACTTACTGAAAAAAATATTGAACTACAAAATTCGAAAGAGGAAATTGAGCAATTGCAACATTATAAAGAAAATTTTTTGGCTAACATTACTCATGAACTTCGTACGCCATTAAATGCTATTAAAAGCATTTCAGAATTATTGAAAATGGAGAACTCGGATTTTGAAAAAAATGAAATGATTGATGGCTTAAATAAATCGAGTAATCATTTATTAAATATGATTAACGATGTACTAGATTTTTCGAAATTGAAAGAAGGAAAATTGATTTTACGCCAGCAACCATTTGTGTTGGAAGATTGTATTAACACAGCTTGTAGGCTGATGAAAATAAATGCAAACGATAAAGGATTAGCATTTGTATTACACAAAAATTCGTTACCTAAAAATGTAATTGGCGATGAAAGTAGATTGATTCAGATGATGGTAAATATTATTGGCAATGCCATAAAATTAACGGCTTCGGGTTCGATAAAAGTAGAATGTTCAGCAGAATATTTGGATACAAAAAAATGTACCGTACGCATTAAAATATCAGATACTGGCATGGGCATTTCGGACGAAAAAATTAAATCAATTTTTGATGATTATGTACAAGCTGATGAAAATATAGCTGCTAAATTTGGTGGAACAGGGCTTGGATTGGGCATTACAAAGCGATTGGTTGAATTGCATCATGGCTCTATTGAATGCGAAAGTAAATTGAATTTGGGTACATGTTTTACTATTTATTTGCCATTCGAGTTTTCTGAAAATGAAAATGAAACCACCTCGAATGATTCAGATTTTGGATTCATTAAATCATCTGAAATAAAAATTTTAGTAGTAGATGATAACAAAATGAATTTGTTTGTAGCTGAAAAATTAATCGAAAAATCATTGCCATTGGCAACCATATATAAAGCCGAAAATGGCTTTGAAGCACTTGATTTTATTGCAAAAAATAAAGTTGATATTATATTGATGGATATGAAAATGCCACAAATGGATGGCCCAACTGCTGCCTTTGAAATCAGAAAAAATAAAGCTTACGAATCTATTCAAATTATAGCCATGACAGCGGCTACATCCGATGCCGAAATTAACGAATGTTTACAATCGGGCATGAATGATTACATTTCAAAACCATTTTACAACAATGAATTATTAAGCAAAATTCAAAAGGCTTATAGCTTTATTAAAAATGGAAAAAGTGTAAGCTTAAACTAATTCTATTACAACCATTTTTTGCGTTTAAACCATACATAAACTACCAACGTAATACTTGCCATTAATACCCAAACCAATGGATAGGCATGCTTTTGTTCTAATTCGGGCATGTATTTAAAGTTCATTCCATACACTCCAACTATAAAAGTTAAAGGCATAAAAAATACTGAAAATATGGTTAACACTTTCATCACTTCATTGGTTTTTTGTGATGAAAGTGAAAGGTAAATATTCAGCAAATTGGTTACATCTTCATGTGCTTGATTATAAAGTATAATTAATTTTGTATGCAAATCTTTTACATCTTGCAAAGCCACATTTTCTGATTTATTTGCTTTTACTGAATTAATTATTTCGCCACTTAACATTAATAATTTTGAGCAAATAGCGGTTTGATGTCGAATAAAATATAGCTCTTCAATCATCAAATTATTCAACGATTTTAAAAATACTTTTTCTTCAAAATCATCTATCTGTTGCGATAAATTTAAAATGGGTTTATCGTACGAATGAAGCACATTCCAAATAATTTTAGTAACCACTTCTTTAGTTGATTTGCATTTTTGCGAATCAACATAACGCTGCTTAATGGAATGAATAAATTGATGATCGAGCCGATGAATGGTGATTAAATATTTTTCGTTATAAAATATTGCCACCTTACTGCTAAGCGATTGTATGGTAAATGCTTTGGGCTTTTGTTGTTCAACTAAAATACGGGTAATGATAAAATGAAAATCGCCCAAGTCTTCATATTTTGGTAAATGATCGGGCTCTAAACAATCTTTTAAAGTGTAATGATGTAATTGATATTTGCTGCTTACTTCCATCAATTCGACTTCGGTTGGGTTGTTAATATCTATCCACTCAAAACTATTATCGGCATTGGTTAATTGTACTATTGGCATGATGTTTAGGTTATGTTATAGTCATCTAAAACTATAATTTGTTAAAGTTTTTGGTTTAACAAATTATACAATAAAGAATGTTTAATTTTACTTCACAAAGTAGCTAAAACTTTTGGCATGATTTTGGAAAATTTGGTAGTAGTATTTTAAACTTTTCATTTAAAAGAATTCTTAAACAATAAAATTATTTGTTATGAAATCATTGAATTATTTAATCGTAAGTGCTTTATTGATGGCACTTTCATCTTGTTCGCCCGAGTATCAATCTGCTCATGGCAATTATGATGATGTATATACTTCATCAAAAGGTGATTATGAAGCGCCAAGCAATAGGCAGCCTAAGGAATATAACTATGATAAAAAAGAAGAAAATACTGCATCTACTCAACGTCAGAACGATAATTATGACGATGAAGGCAAAATGAAAAATGATGATAGTAGTTATGATAATCAGAATAATAACAACAATAACTCAAACAATAATTATTCAAATAACTCGAACAATTATAGCGATGATGGTTATAATAATTCGAATTATGATGATGATAACGATTATTACTACACCAGCCGAATCAGAAGATTTAATCGTTCGTACAATGGATTTGGATATTATGATGATTGCTACGTAAACCGTTATTGGTATGATTATAATCCAGTTTCATGGGGTTCAAGCATTTATATCAGTCCTTATTTTGGGGTTTCAGTTTGTAGTACACCGTATTATTATTCTACCTACAATCCTTACTACTACTATGGTGTAAGCTATTACAATCCTTATTATTATAGTTCTTATGGATATTATAATTCTTGGAATTCGCCGTATTATGGATATGGATACGGTTCGTACAATGGCTACAATAATGGCTATTGGAATGGATACCACAATGGATATAATGATGGCTATTATTCAAACAACAACAATAATTCATTTAGTAATAATCATCAGTATCATTATTATGGAAGCAGAAATGGCACAGGAAGTTCTACTGGTGCTGGTACTGGCGGCAATGTACATTATGCAAATAATGGTAATACACATATTTCAAATTCGAACAGAAATGGAGGTTTTAATAGAACCGAAAATGAAGTAAAAAATATTGATAGACATGAAAGAAATAACACTTCTATTACAAATGAACCTGGTAGAAGCAATACAAGACCTGATAGAAACGTTGAAAATAATAATCGCCCAGATAGATATAATACTACTGAAAGTGCGCCTGCAACAAAACCAAGCAGAGGTACATTCGAAAATTCGAATCAACCATCGCAAAATAATAATGAGCCAAATACAAGACCAGTAAGAAATCGCCACGAAACTAAATCGTATGATTTTGAACAAAACAATAACTCTTCAAACCAACAACAACCTTCAAATAATAATAATGAAGAAAGACCAAAACGTTTGAACAGAGAGCCAAGAAACTACGACAATCAATCGCAGCCGAATAATAATCAAAACCAACAACAACCTGCTGAGCAGCCTCGTAGAAATACGCAACGTTATGAAAATAATAATAATGAGCAGCAACAACAAAGCCCAAGAAATTATCAACGTAATGAGCCATCGCAACAGCAACAGCAGCCACGAAACTATCAACGTAGTGAACCATCGCAACAGCAACAGCAGCCACGAAACTATCAACGTAGTGAACCTGCACAACAACCGCAACAACAACAAGCGCCAAGAAACTACGAACGTCATGAATCTTCGCAACCATCAGCACCAAGAAATTATGGCGGCGGCAATTCCTCACCAGCACCAAGAATGAGTGCACCAAGTGGTGGTGGTGGCAATTCGGGTGGTGGCGGAAGAAGTAGCGGCGGCGGTGGTGGATTTAATGGCGGACATCGCAGATAATTTCATCAAAATAGTTGTTCAATTTTTTCTGTTTATTTTTCAATTCATCATATTTAATTTCTAAAAAAATGAAAAAAAATCTTTTTGGTTTATTCGTTTTAACAATAGGCTTTTGTACAAAAACTTTTGCGCAAGATGATGCAGATGTTTTAAGATATAGTCAGTTGCAAAGTGGTGGTACAGCTCGAAGTTTTTCGCTTGCTGGAGCAACTGGTGCATTAGGTGGCGATTTTAGTAATGCCTCAAACAACCCATCGGGCTTGGCTTTATATAAAAGTAGTGAGTTTACTTTTTCACCAGCTATTAATTCGAGCCGAACAAATGCAAGTTATTTTTCAACCGAAAATATTGATCGTTCAACTCGATTTGGATTAGGAAATATTGGCTTAGTATTTAAAAATAATTATACCATAAAAGGTAAAGATGTAACAAAAGGATGGACTGGAATTGCATTTGCTTTTGGTGTAAATAAATTAGCATCATTTACCAATGCAACTACTTATTCAGGCTTTAATAGATATCATTCAATTGGTGATAAATATGCAGCAGATTTAAGTGCTAAAGGCGTAGGACCAACATC
>JBEEMV010000136.1:0-5795 GCA_041192505.1 Bacteroidota bacterium | reverse complement strand
AGCCTAAGCCTACATGCTCATTGTTTAATGGGCTGTGTATGCCAAAGCCTAATGTCTTGGGGCTGCCATCTATTCCTACCCACTGATTACGGTAGTGTGCCGTAGCACTCAAACAGTCTCTACTGCCTGCATAACCAGGGTTTATTGCCAATTGATTGAACATATACATCGTATACTGTGGATCTTGTTGGGCGTAGGTGCTTAAGCCAGATAACACTAATACTGCTAAAAATATTTTTCTCATCCTAAATTTTTATTTTAAGTAATTAATTTATTTGTTGGATTATCTTTTTAATTCAATAAATCCTGTTTTTGGTTTTGTGTCGTTTGCATTTAATTCAAATACATAATAGTAGGTACCATCAGGTAAATCAACACCATTGTATTGTCCATCCCAAGCATTTGAGTTGCTCGTATTTCCTTTACGGCTATAAATTACATTGCCCCAACGGTTAAAAATTGTTATTCTTGCATCAGGATAATGATTAGTACAATTTATAATATATAAATCATTAACGCCATCACCATTTGGCGAAAAGCCCGAACTAAGCTGGCAAGGAGAATTATCTTCAATAGCTAAGTAAATCCATGCTGTATCGCAACCTGATTGATTGCAGATTACATATTGTATTTTATCATTGCCTACATAAAAAGCTGATGGGGTATATATAATTTGCTGTGTAACAGCATCATATACATAAGTACCATGCATTGGGTTGGTAATTACTTGAACTGTTACAGCACCATTTGTAGTATCATTATTTAACATGGTAATGTTATTAGATTGATTATTTTTTACGGTAATATAATCATCAACAGCAATGGGAAGTGTTTCGCAACTTACATGAATATAAATAGTTGCAAAACTGCATAATCCATTTACGCAAACTACATAAGTAGCAGTATCGTAACCAGTAAAGCCAATATTAGGAACGTAATGAGCAATATTGTTGTTCAATGTTAAAGTACCATTTGATGGTAATAAAAGCAAGTTTAATGATACAGGATAGTTGCCATTACCATAATTATCATTAGATAATGGGCTAAAATATAATGAGTCGTTGCATTTCACTAAGTAGTTGTCATCAACGGTATTGGGAGCAATGGCAATAAAAACATAAGCAGTATCACACAAATATGGATTAGAAACTGTAGCAGCACTTGCCGAATCACAAATTTGATAAATTAAAGTATCCATGCCTATATAATTAACAGGTGGCGTATAGGTTAAAATGTGATTAGAATTGATAGTAGCCGAACCACCTTTTGTAGAGTTTAATTGAATGATGGTAAATCTTGGTATTTGATTATTAATCAAATCATCGTTTCCTAAATAATTAATTACTGATGAAACATTGGAAGGAACTTGAACATAATCATCGTATGCAATTAAAATAGAATCTACTCCACAATTAATAGATAATGAAACCACCACTGAATCATAACTTGTACAACCATTTAATGTTACAGCTACTGTATAAGTAGTATTAGTGGTAGGCGAAGCAATTACTGAAGCAGCATTAATAGCGGATAAGCCTGTGCTTGGCGACCATATAAAACCAGTGCCACCTGTAGCTATTAAACTGGTAGATGATTGACCAAAATTTTTACAAATTGTTTTATCTATACCAGCATCGGCAATAGGATTAGCAAATACTACTACTGAAATAGCGGTATCATAAATACAAACTCCCGAAGAATAAGTATAAGTAATTGGATAAGGAGTTCCTAAAATAATACTTGTATCAGATGGATCGAATGTAGTTCCAAAAATTATACCTGCACCACTAAAAAAACCACCAGAAGGTGTGCCCGACATGGCAATAGGCGATGCTCCTTCGCAAAATACAGTAGGCATATTTATTACTGGATGTGGTAATGGCAAAATAGTTAAAACAATAGTATCATTGCTGCTTCCACAAGCTGTACCAGCAAAATCAGTTACTGTTAAAATATAGGTAGTTGTGATAGTTGGTGTAGCAATTGGATGATCGATATTAGCCCTGCTTAATGTTGCAGTAGGCTGCCACGAATATATATAATTGCCTGTGCCACCTGATGCAACTATAGGCGAACCGCCTAATACAATTCCATTTCCATTACATACCACTTGATCTAATCCTGCAAATGATTTTATGGGATCAAATACATCAACAAAAACTGAAGCTGCGCTACTACAATTTGAGGCATTAGTTACTGTTAAAGTATATAATCTATCAATAGTTGATGATGATGATGGATTAGAATTAGATGCTGATGACAATGATGTAGTTGGCAACCAACTATAATTTAACCCCAATACAGGGGATGTACCAATTGGTATTGATGAACCCAAGCATTTATGAATAGTATCATTTAATTGTACCGTTGGATTTTGTAATGATGTTACAACTATAGTATCTAAATCAGTACATCCACCACCAGTTACCGTAACAATATAAGTAGTGGTAGCAGTTACTGTTGCTATCGGATTTGAAATAGCTAATGATGATAAGCCTTTAGTTGGCAACCAACTATAATTAAATCCCGAAACACTTGCCGAGCCAATACTTATAGATAATCCTTCGCATACCGAAACGTCTTTTCCTGCATCGGCTTTTATAACACCAATATTAGTTACAATTACTTGATCAATTGCCGAACAACCATTAGGCGAATTTGCTGTAAGCGTATAAGTAGTTGTTGTAGCTGGATTAGCTATAGGTTTAGCACTTGTAGCGCTTGATAAGCCCAATGTTGGTGTCCAATTATAAGTATAGCCACTTAATGCATTGCTGCCAATTGAAGCCGACGAACTACTGCAAATACTAATATCTAATCCTGCATTTGCTGTGGCAGATTGTACCAAAATACTTTTGGTGCTGGTAGCCGAATTACCTAAACTATCAGTTACTACCAAACTAATTGTTTTTAAACCTGTGGTTGAATAAATTATGGATGGTGGTATTTGCCCTGTAAAACTGGTTAGCGAAGCATTGCTACCAAACGACCACACATAACTGGCAATTTTAGTACCCACCGACGAACTATTATAATTAACCGGAACGCCTAAGCATATTACACTTGGCGAAAAATTAAAATTAGCCGATACTACTTGCGCCGATGCTTTGTGAATAGTAAAAGTTGAAACTAAGAAAACAAAAACCAATAACAATTTCTTTGTAAAAAATTTCATAAATAATATTTTTCTGAAAGTAAAATAATGGCAACAAATATAGAAAAATGTTTGGCATTATTCTATAAATCAAAATATAAAAAAAGATGCTATATGATAGATTAAAAACAATAAGTAAAGATGCATCGCAGAACAGTTAACAATAATGAATTATTCATATTCCAATAACCTATGCTTAATGATTTGGTAACATTGAAATTGGACTTTTGCATCGTGAATTTTAATTATGACAAATAAAAAATCAAATAAAAAAATCATCAACAACATGAAGAAAATTTTAGGATTAAGCACATTAGTAATTATTGCTTTAGTATCATTAGTAATTGGGCAAGGCAAAGGCATTAAAGTAAAAGGTAGCGATACAGTTTTGCCATTATCGCAAAAAGAAGCTGAAAAATATATGAAAGCAAATCCAGGTAGTTCAATCACTGTAATTGGTGGTGGTAGCGGTGTTGGTATTGCTGCATTAATTGATGGTACTACTGATATTGCACAATCATCACGTAAATTAAAGATGGATGAAAAATTAAAATTTCAGGAAGCTGGTAGAAATATTAAAGAAGTACAAGTGGCTTGGGATGCACTTTCATTAATCGTTAATCCTGCTAATAGCGTTAAGCAATTAACTCGTGAACAAATAGAAGGAATTTATACAGGTAAAATTAAAAATTGGAAAGAAGTAGGTGGTGCTGATATGGCAATTGTGGCTTACAGCCGTGAATCATCATCAGGTACTTACGAATTTTTTAAAGAGCATGTAATGAACAAGAAAAATTTTGGTACATCTATTTTAAATATGCCAGCTACAGGTGCTATTGTTCAATCTGTATCGCAAACAAAAGGTGCTATTGGTTATATCGGTTTTGCATACATGGAAAAAACTGTAAGAGATATTAAAGTATCGTATGATAAAGGCAAAACGTTTATCGAGCCTACGGTTGCTAACGCTAAATCAAAAGTATATCCTATCACTCGTCCATTATTTTATTATTTTGATAAAAAAATTGAGAAACAAGTTTCGCCATTTGTAAATTATATTTTAAGTGCCGAAGGACAAAAAAATGTAGCTGATGTAGGTTACATTTCATTAAACTAATTTGTATAAAAACTAAAAAAGCACACTATTAATTTAGTGTGCTTTTTTTATGTTCGATTTGGTAACATTCAGTTAACATTCAATAATTAGTTTCGCATCATAATTCAACTACGATTAACTCAATTATAAAACATTATTGTGATAAAAAAAATCTTCGATAATCTTACTACTGGATTTATAAAAACAAGCGGTTGGGTTAGCAGTATTGTGGTACTGCTGATGATCTATTTTTTATTTCATGAAGCCTTTGGATTATTCGAAAAATCGCCGTTAGAAGAGGGTTACGTGTTGGTAGTAAACAAAAAAAATCCGATAGAAAAATTATCCCCCGATCAACTTAAAAATATTTTCGACCAAGATTCAACCTCATGGAAAACACTGGGCGGAATGGATGCTGCAATAGAAATTTTTACGGTAGAAGATATAAGTAATTTTTACACCGATTCGATGCTTGGCGAAGACATGAAAAACTTGCCCGAATGCATCAACGACCATATTGGAAAAACTGAAAATGTAATATCCTATTTTCCACAAAAGTATATGCCTGAAAATTTCAAAGGCAAACAAATTCATTTAGATAATATGTCGGTGTATCAATTTTTGAAAAATAAAATTTGGTTGCCATCAGCAAAGCCAGTAGCACAAGTGGGTGCATTGCCTTTAATCATCAGCACTTTAATGGTAAGTTTAGCTGCCATATTAATTGCCTTACCAATTGGTTTGGCAGTTGCTATTTATTTAGCCGAAGTAGCACACATCAAAGTTAGAAATATTTTAAAACCTGTAATAGAGCTATTGGCAGGCATTCCAAGCGTAGTGTATGGTTTTTTTGGGTTGGTAATTATTGTTCCTCGAATTCAACAATGGTTTAATTTGCCCGTTGGTGAAACAGGATTAGCAGGCAGTATTGTATTAGCAATTATGGCATTACCTACTATTATTACCGTAGCCGAAGATGCTATTAGAACCGTACCAAAAACCATGAGAGAAGCAAGTTTGGCGTTAGGTGCATCGCATTGGCAAACTATTTATAAAGTATTAATTCCGTATGCATCAAGTGGTATTACCGCAGCAGCAATATTAGGAATTGGTAGAGCCATAGGCGAAACTATGGTAGCCTTAATGGTAACAGGTAATGCCAACAATTATACCTTCTCTTTATTAAAACCCATACGAACTATACCAGCTACAATTGCTGCTGAATTAGGCGAAGCATCGTATGGTGGTTTTCATTTCAAAGCCTTATTTGCATTAGGTTGTATACTTTTTATAATTACATTAATGATAAATATTTATGTAGAATATTTAGCTGTAAAAAAGAATAAAAGATAATGAATAAAAGAATTACTCAAAATATTTTTTTCTGGATTTTTAGATTAATGAGCTTGCTAGTAGTTGCAATTTTATTTTCTATTCTAGGATTTATTATCACCCAAGGTATTAAAGTAATAAGTTGGGATTTTTTAACCCAAATGCCAACTTATGGAATGACCAAAGGTGGCATTCTGCCTGCTATTGTGGGCA
>JBEEMV010000135.1:0-13855 GCA_041192505.1 Bacteroidota bacterium | reverse complement strand
CACATACAGGTTTTACAACCGATGAATTATTAAAATCAATTCATCAATTCGAAATAAATGGCAAGTTTGATTTGGTAAGTTTATTAATTGGTGTAAACAATCAATACCGCAATTATTCAATAGATATTTATCAAAAAGAATTTGATGAATTATTGCAATATGCAATTTCGAAAGCTAATGATAAAACAAATGTTTTTGTAGTTTCTATTCCCGATTGGGGCTTTACACCTTTTGGCGAACAAGACAAACGAGGTGCTACACAAATAGGCAAAGAGATTGATTTATTTAATTCAACAGCGCATGAAATTTGCAAAAAAAATGAAATTCAGTTTATTGATATTACTGCCATTTCACGAAATCATGACACTACATTTTTAGCCCCTGATCAATTGCATCCAAGTGGTAAACAATATGGATTGTGGGCTGAAAAGATTATTAAAGAACTAAAAGCTAAAATGTAGAAATTAAAAAATCCCTCAACAATTTAATGTTGAGGGATTTTTTAAAAATATCGTTTTCTGTATTGTACTTATTCTTGTTTGTCAATCATTCGATGTTTGTCGTTTTTATGTTTTTGTTTTTCTTGCTCCATTTGTTTTTCAAGTTTCAATAGTTGGTCTGGTGTTAAAATAGTTTTTAAGCTATTATCACGTTCAGTATCTACATTTTTTATTTCTGTTCTAAAAGCATCTTTTTTCATGGTTGATTTTTTTGCCTGCAGAGCATCTCTTTTAGTCATAAACGATAACAAAACACTGTAAACTTTATCTTGTTGTTCGGTACTTAAATTTAGCTCGTTAGCCATGCGTTCACTTCGTCTTTTAGCACGTTGCTCTGCCGATGGCATTTCTTTTTTCTCCTTATCCATTTGTTTATGCATAGGAGGTTTATTCGCTGGTGCAGTTTGTGCAAAGGCTTGGCTACTTAAAGCAAGGGCGGCTAATACAATAATTTTTTTCATGATTAATTTTTTGTAAAAATAGGGTGCTTAATAAGCAATTTTAGTGTTAATATGTAAAGGAAACTATAATACACTAAGATTTCTTTTTTTGATAGGATGCTCATTTACGAAATATTAAAGTTTACACATTCAATTTCATTACTACAATTTCCTTATATAAATCAATAAAACTTACCTCATTTACACTTTTCATTTTACTTTTGCGTTTCTTCAAAAATTAAAATAAATTACATGAAGCAAATAGAAATGGTTGACTTAAAAACTCAGTATCAAAAAATAAAAACTGAGGTTGATAATGGTATTATGGAAGTAATTAGCAACGCTGCTTTTATTAAAGGCAAAGCGGTACAAGATTTTGCTGATGGCTTATCAAAATATTTAAACGCACCACATGTAATACCATGTGCTAATGGCACTGATGCCTTGCAAATAGCCATGATGGCTTTAGGATTACAACCAGGTGATGAAGTTATTACACCATCGTTTACTTATATTGCTACTTGCGAAGTATTAGCATTGTTAGGTTTAATACCTGTTTTTGTTGATGTTCATGCCGATACTTATACTATCGACCCTAAAGAAATTGAAAAAGCTATTACACCAAAAACAAAAGCAATTGTGCCTGTTCATTTATATGGTCAAAGCGCCGAAATGGAAGAAATTATGGCAATTGCTGTAAAACATAATTTATATGTAATTGAAGATAATGCACAAGCAATTGGCGGACATTATACTTATAGCAATGGCAGTACAAAAGCTAATGGTACAATGGGCACAATTGGTTGTACATCATTTTTTCCTTCAAAAAATTTAGGTTGTTATGGCGATGGTGGTGCTATGTATTGCAATGATGAAGCATTAGCAAATCAATTAAAAATGGTAGCAAATCATGGTCAATCTATTCAATATAAACATGATGTAATTGGTGTAAATTCTCGTTTAGATACCATTCAAGCGGTGGTATTAAATGCTAAATTAAAACACTTAGATGAATATTGTGATGCTCGTAGAACTGTTGCTGATAAGTATGATGCAGCATTTTCTAATCATTCAAATATCACTGCGCCAGTTCGTAAATCATACAGCAAACATGTATATCATCAATATACAATGGTGGTAAATGAAAGAAGAAATGAATTGCAAGCATTTTTAAAAGAAAATGGAATTCCGAGTATGATTTATTATCCAATTCCAGCTCATAAACAAAAAGCATTTGAAGGAAAATATAAAATGGTAGGCGATTTGAAAAATACAAATTGGTTAACTGAAAGAGTAATTTCATTACCTATTCATACAGAAATGGAAGCTGAACAACAAAATTATATCATCGAAAAAGTATTAGAATTTTATAAATAATTTAATCATCCAAAATCTAAATATCTAAAATGAAAATAGCAGTAGTAGGAACAGGATATGTTGGCTTAGTTACCGGAACTTGTTTTGCTGAAACGGGCAACCACGTTATATGTGTGGATGTAAACAAAGCGAAAATTGATAAACTTTTACAAGGCGAATTGCCAATATATGAACCAGGTTTAGATGTTTTATTAGAAAGAAATATTAAGCACAATCGTATCGAATTTACTTTAAATTTAAAAGAAGCAATTGATAAAAGCGATATTATTTTTTTGGCTTTGCCTACACCACCAGGCGAAGATGGCTCGGCTGATTTAAGTTATATTTTAGGCGTAGCCGAAGAGTTGGGAAAAATAATTACATCGTACAAAGTAATTATTGATAAAAGCACAGTGCCAGTTGGTACTGCCGAAATGGTTCGGGCAAAGGTGGCATTAAATGCTAAATGCGATTTTGATGTGGTTAGTAATCCCGAATTTTTACGTGAAGGTGTAGCTGTTGAAGATTTTATGAAACCCGATAGAGTAGTGATTGGAACACAAAGCGACAGAGCAATAGAATTAATGGAAAAATTGTATGAACCATTTGTTCGCCAAGGCAATCCAATTTATTTTATGGATGAAAAAAGCGCCGAAATGACTAAATATGCAGCCAATTCATATTTGGCAATGCGTATTTCATTTATGAATGAAATGGCAAACTTATGCGAAAAAGTAGGAGCCAATGTTGATATGGTTCGTAAAGGAATGGGCAGCGATAATCGAATTGGTAAAAGATTTTTGTTTTCGGGTATTGGATATGGTGGAAGTTGTTTTCCTAAAGATGTACAAGCATTAGCCAAAACAGCAAAAGATTATAACTATGATTTCAAAATTTTAGATAGTGTGATGAATGTAAATCAAATTCAAAAACACATTTTATCTACCAAAATAATTAATCATTTTAAAGATTTAAGTGGTCATACTATTGCAATTTGGGGCTTAGCATTTAAACCTAATACAGATGATATTCGTGAAGCACCATCATTATATATTGTAGATAATTTAATAGCTGCTGGTGCAAAAATTAAAGCTTACGACCCAGCCGCTAACGACCATATGAAAAGCATATTTGGTAATAAAATAGAATTTGTAGCCGATCCTAATGATGCCTTAAGAGGTGCTTCGGCATTAGCCATTTTAACTGAATGGAACGAATTTCGTACACCAGATTTTGATGAAATGAAAGCTTTATTAAAGCAACCCATTGTATTTGATGGCAGAAATGTATTTACACCCGAACAAATGCAAGAACTCGGATTTGTGTATCACTCAATAGGTAGAAATCCAGTATTATAATATTTAAAAAAAGCCCATTAAGTTGGGCTTTTTTGTTTTATAAATATGGGGTTGAATTTATTTTTACAACCGCATCAATTCCATCACTGCATCAAATACATCTTCGGCGCTTGGCTTACAAAAGTAATCGCCATCGGTACCATACGCTACACGATTTGCCACAGCGCTTAAACATTTTGGTGGCGTATCTAAATAATAAAATCCTTTTTGCATTTCAATTACTTGTTGCATCATATAAGCTGTTGCACCACCTGGCACATCTTCATCAAAAAATAAAATACGATTGGTTTTCTTTAATGAATTTACAATACTGCCTGTAACATCAAATGGCAATAAAGTTTGTACATCAATCAACTCAACTGATACGCCAAATTTTGATAAACGTTCCATGGCTTCTTGTGCAATTCGTAAACTGCTACCATAAGAAACAATAGTTACATCCGTACCTTCTTGCAATATTTCGGGCATACCAAATGGTACAGTAAATTGAGCTAAATTATTAGGCAGTTTTTCTTTTAATCTATATCCATTCAAGCATTCAATTACTAAGCCTGGTTCATCGCTTTGCAACAAAGTATTGTACATGCCAGCGGCTTGTGTCATGTTACGTGGCACACATACATTTATACCTCTAAGCGTACCTAAAATCATTTGCATTGGCGAACCTGTATGCCAAATGCCTTCTAATCTATGTCCACGAGTACGAACAATTAATGGTGCTTTTTGTCCGCCAGCCGAACGATAATGAAGCGTTGCTAAATCATCGCTTAATGGTTGCAAACCATACAATAAATAATCGAGATATTGAATTTCGGCAATCGGTCTCCAACCTCTCATAGCCAAGCCAATGCCTTGCCCCATAATGGTTGCTTCTCTAATACCTACATCAAAAATTCTGCTTTCGCCATACTTAGCTTGAAGCCCAGCAAAGCCTTGATTTACATCACCAATATTTCCTAAATCTTCGCCAAATGCTAATACATTTTTATTATTTTCAAATAATTGGTCGAAATAATTATTCAAAATTTCAAAGCCATTTAAGGTTGGTGAGTTATCATCAAATTGAGCTTTTACTTCATCAATTTTTGAAACTGCCTGCGCCGAATGACTATGCAAATATGTGTTGTAGCGATATTTATTTTCGGCAGTATATCTATTTACTAATCCATTTAATTGATGTACACTATTTTGATTATATCCAAAAGTTTCGTGTTGAATTTTTCGTAAACTGCTTACAATATCTTTACGAAATGGCTCTCTAATAGCTTTTAATTCAGCAATAGTTTTTGTACAATTTTCTGCTGCAACGCCTTCATTAATCAAGGCTTGCAGAGTTTCAACAGCTTCATTTACTTCAGCTTTTATGGGCGTTTGATATTCGGCCCAAGCTTTTTGTTTAGCATCTAAAACGCTTGCTTTAGCTTGTTGTTCAATGTTATTACATTCATCATCAGTAGCAATTGCATTATCCAACATCCACTTTTTCATTTGCAAAATGCAATCAAATTCTTTTTCCCACTCTAAGCGTTCTTTGGTTTTATATCTTTCGTGTGAACCGCTTGTACTATGCCCTTGCGGCTGTGTACATTCTTCAATATGAAATAAAACAGGGATGTGTTTTTCACGACAAAGATTTACACCTTCAGTATATTTTTCACACAAATCAGCATAATCCCAAGCTTTTAATTTGTAAATTAAATAGCCATCGCCATTTTCATTTATTTCAAATCCACTTAATACATCACTAATATTTCCTTTTGTGGTTTGATATTTTTTTGGAACCGAAATGCCGTAGCCATCATCCCAAACATTAACAGCTAAAGGCACTTTTAACACTCCAGCTGCATTTATTGTTTCCCAAAAATGCCCTTCCGATGTTGATGCATCGCCAATGGTTACAAAGGTTACTTCATCGCCATTATTTGTAAAATTCGAAAAATCTGATAATGAATTATTTTCACGATAAAGTTTTGAAGCCAAAGCCAATCCTAAACTTCTGGTCATTTGCCCAGCAGTAGGCGATGAATCGGCAGAAGTAATTTTAAGTTGAGTTAAATTTTTCCAACTGCCATCATCCTGTAATACACGAGTTGAAAAATGTGCATTCATTTGTCTGCCACCACTATTGGGTTCGGCATTAGTATCGGGTGTGGCATATAATTGCGAAAATAATTCTTGCAATGTAACCATGCCTGCGGCTAACATAAATGTTTGGTCACGGTAGTATCCACTGCGCCAATCTCCATTCTTAAAAGCCTTAGCCATAGCTATTTGTGGCACTTCTTTACCATCACCAAAAATACCAAATTTGGCTTTGCCTGTAAGCACTTCTTTGCGCCCCAATAAACTTGCTTCACGGCTTTCGCAAGCAACTTTATAATCGTTTAAAACTTCATTTTTAAACACTTCAAATTCTATTTGGGCTTCGTTTTTCTCCTCTTTCATAATCACAATATTTAATTATTATTCAGAAATATTTTTTTAAAAGTATAAATTTTAGTCTTTCCTTTGAACCTTGAAAGCAGCTATTAAAAGCACTTAACAAGCACTTAACAATATCTGCACCTCAAAAGTAGCCAAAAGATTTTAATTTTGGATGAAGAAAAATAATTGGCATATCAGTTGCGAATGTGTAAAGCAGAATTGATATGCATCATCAAATAAAAAATTATTTAAGTTGAATAAAATGTTGAAGCGGTTAGGATTATTTTTTGTTTTATCGGTTGTGGTAATAAATGTTGTTGCCCAAGTAGCCACTCCAAAAAAAATGGAGCAGCAAACTAAGGTTGAAAATGTTAACCCGATTACAAATCCTAATGCTGCTGATTTTAAATTTGAAATTGAAGAACATAATTTTGGTAATATACCAGAAGGACCAGAAGTGAAATACGATTTTATTTTTACAAATACAGGCAAAGAGCCATTGATAATTAGTGATGTACATGCCAGTTGCGGATGCACTACACCCGTTTGGCCACGTGAACCAATTTTGCCAGGCGCAAAAAGTAAAATTACGGCGGTGTATAATACTAAAGGCAGACCAGGAACTTTTAATAAATCAATAACCATAAAATCGAATGGAAAAACAGCAGAAAAAATGCTGATAATAAAAGGAACAGTGGAAGCAGGAAATACAGTTAGAACAATTGAAAAAGCACCTAATATTATTAGCGAATTTCCAAAATAAATTTTAAAATCAAACAATAAATATTTAATACTTTTAACAAATCAAAACCAACAAAAAAATGAAAAAATTATTTTTAGTACTATTAACTAGTGGAGTAATGATTGCTTCTGCAAACGCTCAAGACAAAAAAGCTGCTGTAGCTAAACAAACACTTGCACCAGCTAAGGCTGCCGTTGCAGCACCAGTAAAAGCAGCTACAAGTGCTCCGGCTACAGTAAATATTCCAGCTCAACAAATTGCTACACCAGCAGGAGCACCTACTACACCTCAACCAGCGGCAAATCCAAATGCAGCTGAATTGAAATTTAAAATTGAAAAACATGATTTTGGTACAGTACCAGAAGGTCCTCAAGCTAAATTCGATTTTGAATTTACAAACGATGGTAAAGAGCCTTTGATTCTTTCAAATGTTCAAGCATCATGTGGTTGTACAACTCCAGAATGGCCTAAAGAACCAATTTTGCCTGGTAAATCTGCAAAAGTAACTGCAATCTATAACACTCAAGGTCGTCCTGGTCAATTTACAAAATCAATCACTGTAAGTTCGAATGCAAAAACACCTTCTGTAGTATTAATGATTAGTGGTACAGTTGAAAAAGCACCTGCTACAACTGCTCCAGAAAAAACACCTAATTCAATTAATGTAACTCCTACACCAGCAGGACATTAATATTAACGGTTTTAAATAAATAAAAAGCCTTTCAGAATTCTGAAAGGCTTTTTTGTTTTTAGACATTGGGCTATTTTAGTTTTAAAATTTTTCTAACGCAAGCTTTACAATATTCAAATCTTCATTTTTAATATCTAAATGTGTAACTAATCTAATAGTTTGTGGGCCAGAAGAAACTGTTTTAATTTTATTTTGAAGCAAATGGTCTAAAAATTTGGGGGTATTTACTTCGGGCTTTAATTTAAAAATTACGATATTAGTTTGTACAGGAATTACTTCACTAACATAATTTTTGGTTGAAAGTATTTGCTCAATTTGTTTTGCTTTAAAATGGTCGTCTTTTAATCTTTCAATATTATTTTTTAAAGCAAATCTGCCAGCTGCGGCAATAAATCCTGCTTGGCGCATTCCGCCACCAAACACTTTTCTAAGCCTTCTTGATTTATAAATAAATTCTTTATCGCCTAATAAAAGCGAACCGATTGGGCAACCTAAACCTTTGCTTAAACAAATTGAAATGGTATCGAATGTGTTGCCAATTTGTTGTGTAGTTATATCTGTTTCAACTAATGCATTAAATAATCTTGCGCCATCTAAATGCAATTTTAAATTATTTTTATCGCAAGCATTTTTAATACTTTGCATTTCATCTAAACTCCAAATACTGCCACCACCTTTGTTTACCGTATTTTCAATACATACTAAACTTGTTTTAGCAAAATGTGGATCATCGGCATTTATATTTTGCAATACATCATCAGCCGTAAAAATTCCTCTTTCACCAAATACATAACGCACCTGAACGCCTGAATTAAAAGCTATTCCACCGCCTTCATAATTATAAATATGCGATAATCTATCACAAATTAATTCTTCGCCAGGTTGTGTGTGTGCTTTAATTGCAATTTGATTGGTTTGTGTACCGCTACTACAAAATAAAGCAGCTTCTTTACCAAACATTTCAGCCGCTTCTTTTTCTAAGGCATTTACATTTGGATCATCGCCAAATACATCATCGCCTACCTCGGCAGTAAACATTTGATGCAACATTTCTTTTGAAGGACGGGTTACAGTATCGCTTCTGAAATCAATCATAAAAAATTATTTTTTTACTAATTCGTTCAACAATTTTTCGGTAGTAATAGATACTACACCTGGCGATTCACAAACCAAACCACCTGCAAGATTGCTGATTTCAACAGTTTCATTTAATGTAAGTTGCGATGCTAAGCCTAAAGCTAAAACAGAAATTACAGTATCGCCAGCGCCCGAAACATCAGCAATATTGCGAATATGTGCAGGAATAATGGCTACATTTTTTTGATGATGAAAAAACACACCTTTATCAGCCAATGTAATTACTGAAATTTGATTGGCTAATTTTTTTTGTAATTGCTTAGAGGCAAGCAACAAATTTTCTTTTGTTGGTATGATGGAAACATCATGCAAACTTTCTTTTATTTCTTTTAAATTAGGCTTAAATAAAGTACAATTTTGATACTCGAAAAAGTTATTTTTTTTAGGATCAACTAATGTAGGAATATCATTTTTGTTACAAAAATCAATGATTTGAGTAATCACATTTTTAGTAAGAACGCCTTTGTTATAATCTTCTAAAATTACAGCATCAAATTTTTCTTTTTTTGCTGCCTTAATAAACGATTCAATTATTTTTTTTTCTTCTTGAAAAGTAATATCAATAGTTGTTTCATAATCGAAACGAATTAACTGATGATTATTGCCAATTACACGAGCTTTTAAAGTTGTTATTCGGGAAGATGAAGAAATTAAACCATCGGTTTTTATCTTATTTTTTTTACAAACCGAAATTAATTTTTTGCCATTAGCATCCTTACCAATTACACTAAATAAACTGCACTTTGCTTTTAACGAAGTGATGTTTAAAGCCACATTGGCTGCGCCTCCAGCTCTATCATCAAAATTATTTACAGTAACAACAGCTACAGGTGCCTCGGGCGAAATTCTATCTACTTTACCATTTATATAATGATCAATCATTACATCGCCAACCACAGCAATATGCTTGGTTTTAAATTGATTAATGGCATTAACTATTGTGTTATTCATGATGAAAAATTAATTCAATTTTGCCAATGCTTCTTTAATGCGTTGCATGGCTTTAGTTAAAATATCTTCGGATGTGGCATACGAAAAACGAACGCAATGTTCATCGCCAAATGCTCTACCAGTAACAATACTAACCTTTGCTTCATGAATTAAATACATACATAAATCATCAGCATCTTTAATTATATCGCCATTAAATGATTTACCAAAATAGGCACTTACATCAGGAAAAACATAAAATGCACCTGGTGGTGTATTTGTTTTTATTAATGGAATTTCTTTTAATAAATCTAATACTAAATCTCTACGTTTTTTAAATGCTTTTACCATTTCGTAAGTAGGTGCTAAACTTCCATTTAAAGCAGCAATAGTAGCACGTTGAGCAATAGAATTTGTACCACTTGTAAACTGGCTTTGCATTTTATCACAAGCTTTTGCAATGGTTAACGAAGCACCAATATATCCAATTCTCCAACCCGTCATACTGAATCCTTTCGAAACCCCATTTACAGTAATTACTTGATTTTTAATTTCGGGAAATTGTGCAATGCTTTCATGTTTTCCTTCAAAATTAATATGCTCGTAAATTTCATCACTAATTACATGAACTTTTGGATATTTAACTAACACATCGGCAAATGCTTTTAACTCATCCTTTGTATAAAAACTACCTGTTGGATTACATGGCGATGAAAACATTAAAAGCTTTGTATTAGGCGTTATAGCAGCCTCTAATTGCGTAGCCGTTATTTTAAAATCAGTATCAATTGTGCTTTTAACAAATACTACATTGCCTTGTGCTAAGCGTACCATTTCAGAATAACTTACCCAATATGGGGTTGGAATTATCACTTCTTCGCCAGGATTTACCAAACTTAAAACCACATTTATAATGGCATGTTTAGCACCTGTACTCACCACAATTTGTTCGGGCGAATAATCTAAATTATTATCACGGTTAAATTTTGCACTAATGGCTTGGCGTAATTCTAAAAAACCAGCCACAGGGGTATACTTGGTATAACCTTCGTCCATAGCCACTTTAGCGGCGTCAATAATAAATTGCGGAGTTGGAAAATCGGGTTCGCCTAAACTTAAATCAATAATATCTTCGCCTTTTGCTTTTAACTCACGGCTAAGTTTAGCCATTTGAATAGTTTGAGATTCGCTTAATCTATTTATACGTTCTGCTAAAAATGTCATGTAAAATTGTATGGTTTATGTGATTGTGTTTTTTTAATAAAGTTTCGAAAATAAGCAAAACTTTTTTTGCAAAAGTCATTAATGTATTCCTATATTTGCAGCCCGAAAAAAAGAGTGTCTTATTAATTAGATACTATATTATTTGGTGGGGTAGCTCAGTTGGTTAGAGCACAGGATTCATAACCCTGAGGTCACGGGTTCAACTCCCGTTCCCACTACAGAAGCGGCAACATCATAATTATCATTGATGTTGCCGCTATTTTTTTGTGCTGAAAGTTGCTTCAGTTGGGCTATTTGAGAAAAAAGTGGATTCACTTTATCGGTTCGACACTCGTTGTTTTCTTTACTATAATAGATTCCTTCGGGAAACACTAAATACTGCAATTTCTGTTTTGTATTGTAATCGCCCGAAGTCCAAATGGTGGCTAACTTCGAGCTGTTTTCTACTGCAAACTGTACCATGCTTTCAAGGTTCGACACTTGTTTTGGACGTTGTAGTAATTTCTTCTCAATTTGTTTCAGTTCTTCGCTAATTTTCTGATGATGTTTATCGAATAATTCCTTACTTAATTCCTCGTTAATGAAACGTTCTTCTAATCGTTCTAACTTTTTTTGTAGTTCAATTTTCTGTTGCTCATAACCCTCAAAATTATTTTCTTGATGCTGTGATAATTTATTGTAAGTAGCAACAATTTGTTTGGTAATAAATTTTTCAACTTTTGGTGCAGCGATAGTAAATGATTGCAATTGTTCTGAAAATAATTGATGTAGTTGAGTTGCATTTTTATTACATCCACATCCTTTCTTTCCGCATTTGTAATACCAAAGGTTTTTACTTTTTACAATATAACCTCTCATAAATGTACCGCATACATGGCAACGTAAAAATCGTTTTAATGGCACTTGTTCATTTTCATGTGTTTGCTTATAGCCATGTGTATTATTGTTTAGAATAGCATTTACTTTTAAAAATAATTCTTTAGAAATTAATTTTTCGTGATTGCCTTCGGTCAATTGACCTTCTAATGCTTTATGCGCCATTAAACCGCAATAAAAAGGGTTTCTAAAAAGTTGTGAAACTCTTTGATGACAAACTTTAATCCCTAATGTATTTAATTGGTTGGTTATTTCTACAACTGATAATCGGTCTTCTGCAAACCAATGAAATGCTTTCCTTAGATGCTTACCTTCTTTATTTACCACAATAATTCTTTTGCCGTTGCTTTTAATATGGTCATATCCTCGTGGAGCTTTCGTTGCCCAATCGCCTCTTAACAACATTTCTTTTGTACCACTCATACATTTTTCTCTTCGCAATTGATTATCGTATTCGCTAAAAATGAATTGAATATTTTGTTGCAAACTTCCGCTCGAAGTTGTTGTATCTGTTGGTTGCGTAACAGCCATTAAACTAACCCCTTGCTTTTTAAGTTGCTCTGTGATATAAATGGCATTAGCACCCGAACGGCTGAATCTATCTACACTATAAACAATAATGGTTGAGATTTTTTCTTTGCTCTTCTTTACAAAAGCAAGCATATTGTTAAACTCCTTTCTTTCGTCAGTCTTTGCACTTTCATAAGTCCCTCCAAAATAGCCCGAAACATTATACTGATTTTTTTGAGCAAAAGCATCGCAGAATTTTTTCTGCGTAGTTAAGCTCATATTTTTATCAGCTTGTTCTTTGGTAGATACCCTTGTGTAAATCACACAATTATTGGTTCGTTCCGATTGCTTTTTACTGCCTTTAGCAAAGTTTTCAAATTCAAGTAATGAAATTACTTTAGGCTGCTTTGAGTTGTTTGTTATCATATAAAAATTGAATGTTTTTTTGTTCTTGCTCTTTCATTTGTAAACTTTCATAATGCTGAATAATCATTTCACAATAAGAGGTAATCGTATCTATCATTTCTTGTGCCTGTTTATCTGTTAAATGCTGATATTCAGGCTCTGATTGTATATCCTCAATTGTTAATTCCTTTTCTACTTTTTCTTTTTTGATGTTATTTTCCATATCCTCACTTTTTCGTTTTTCTAAAAAAATCCAAAACGATATATTACCTCATTCAAAGGTAAATAATCGCCTTGGAATAACCTACAGTATTGACTTTCGAATAAAATGCCTCAAATCGCCTGTAATTGGCTTTTGTTTCAATTTTATAGATTGACGGATGCTGTCATTTGCCAATTGTCTATATTTATTACGTCAATTGACGCATTTAAAGGCTATTCTTTCAATCGTCAATTTTCATCGTCATTGTCGTCATCAACTTCGATTAATTCAATTAATTCCATCACGGCACTTCGTTCATCGTCTTCGTAATTTACGTCAATGACGATTTCTTCTTCTTCATTTGTGCCAACGATTGAATTTTCTAATTCATGTTCTTCGATAATTTCACAGAAGGCTGTGATTTGGTCTTGCGGTACGGCAAATTGTTTTGTCTTCATTTTTGTTGTTTGTTTTTGTTTAAAAAATAATTGTTTTGTTTTCATTTGGTTTCGTTTCAACTAATAGTTTTTTATATCATAATCGTATCCAATTTCACAAATGGTTTTAATTAACTCAAAACGAAGTGATGTATGAAAATGAAATTTGATAATTGGAGTTGATTGCTGATGCACAAATACTTTTTCAATTTTGTTCATCAGGCTTTCAATCAATTCGTGATAAGGATAATCTTCAGGTAATTCAGAGTTATCTTCTTGTAACTGCTCGTATTGGTCATACAAATCTTGCAGTTCATCCCATGTTGTTTCTGTTTGAAATTGCAATAGTAAAGTTTCACGTAATAAATCTTGTAAAAAAACATTATGCGCTCTTATCATGTCTAATGTGTCAGCATCCCATTCAGGAAAATGATGTTGCCAAAATATTTTTGCTCCTTTTCCTTTATAGAATAATTCATGGCGTAAATCTTTCATGAATTCACTTTTCCAAACTCGTTTGAATGAAGCTGTTTCCATTTTTATTTCCGTCAATGTATCGTCATTGACGGTTGAAGAATTGACGTTAATGACAGATAAATTTTTATCTACGTCATTGACGTATT
>JBEEMV010000134.1:0-6833 GCA_041192505.1 Bacteroidota bacterium | reverse complement strand
ATATTTCGCTTAATGAAAGTTCATCGTAGCTAATTAATTCTTTTACTTTTTCAATCTTTAGTCGAATAATATATTTTTCTAAAGTTGTACTTTCTTTCTTGTTAAATACTTTGCTGATATGGCTATAAGAATAGCCTAATTTTTGAGCCAAAAAATCTGAATTGCGAAGTATGGTATTGGTATTACTTCCAAAAATAATTAATTGAATCATAGCGGCTTTTACTTGCTCTACTAATTTTGTTTCCTCATCACTTATTAGGTCGAAACCATTTCTATTTAGTATGGCACCAATAAAATCTAAATTAATTACACCTTCGTTAAATTGAAGTATGGCTTTGCCTAATTCAACATGTTCAACTTGTATAAATCCTGTTCGTTCTAATTCCCATCTAACCACTTTTATACAGCTATCGCAAACCATATTCTTAATGAATATTTCTTGTCGTTTAGTATTTAGTGTATGAGGCTGCATTTATATTTTCAAAAGTAATTATTATTTGTTTAGTAATTGATGATATAATTTTCTTACATCCTCTACCAATCTTTCATGACCAAATTTTTTGTTTACACTATCAAACCCTTTTCTGCCCATTTGTTCTCTTAATCCTTTGTTGGCAATTAGGTTTTTTAAATGTCGGCTAAATATTTCTACTTCGCCTACTTTGGTTAAAAATCCTGTTATATTTTCTTCCACCACATTGGCTACACCACCTACATTAGTGCTTATTACAGGCTTGTTTGATGCCAATGCTTCAATTAAACTTACAGGCGTTCCTTCGTTTAAAGATGTCATCGTTACAATATCCAAACCAGCCATTGCCACTGGAATATTTTGCATCCAACTACAAAAAATAATATCCGAATTATTATCATTAGCCAAAGCTTTTTTTAACCCATCATTTTTATTTTCTATCCAATGATGAGCAGTAAACGATAAACCATTTTCATTACACAATTGTTCCACTTTTAATCTTTCTTCACCATCACCAATAATTAAAAATTTTACTTTTTGCTGAACACCAGCCTTTACATTTTTTACTATTTGCAAAAACATTTCATGGTTTTTAATGGGTACTAATCTGCCTATAATACCTACAGCTACTGTGTTTTCATCAATACCATAATAATCTCTAAACCATTGTCTATTTTCATTTTGATTAATTTGAAATCTTCCTAAATCAAAACCTAATGGCACTACATGCACTTTATCAGCATCGCAAATTTGAAAATCTTTAGTCAATTCTTTTTTCTGTAATTCGCTAATAGCAATTATGGCAGTTGATTTTCTGCCTAAAAATCTTTCAATTTCTACAAATATTTTGTTTACAATTGAATTGAAATAAGAATGAAACACATGACCATGAAATGTATGCACAATCACAGGTACACCCATTTGCCATGCAGCAAATCGTCCTAAAGCACCAGCCTTAGCAGCATGTGTATGTACAATATCAGGCTTAAATTCTTTTATAATTTGTTTAATTTCTTTTAGCGCTTTTCTATCTTTTAATGGATTTAAGCTGCGATACATTCCATTAATATATCGGGCTTTTAAACCTAAGCTTTCAACTATAAATTCGCTGCTGGCTTCAGTTTCATCTTTATTACCTGCTATTAATAAAGTTTCAAACTCGGGTGATAAATATTTAGTTAAATAAGCAGCATTATAAGTAGGGCCACCTAAATTTAGTCGATTAATTATACGTAGTACTTTTGGCATTTATTTATTATCTATACAAAATTGAATTTTGCAAATATAAAAAAATGACGAACCTTATTTACAAACAAATAGAATATACATCAACTGATTATAAACAGATGATTGAATTAAGAATGGATGTACTGCGAAAGCCTTTAGGATTAACCTATACAGCCGATGATTTAGCAAAAGATGAATTTGATTTTTTGTTAGTAGCGTTTTCCGAAAATGAAATAATTGCTTGCTGCATTCTTCATCAAGTAAATAAAAACACTTTTAAATTAAGGCAAATGGCAGTTGCCAATAGTTTACAAAAGAATGGAGTAGGGCAGGGCTTGATTCAATTTGCCGAACAATTTGCTTTGCAAAAAAATGTAAATAAAATAGAAATGAATGCTCGAAAATATGCAGTTGGGTTTTATGAAAAACTGGGCTATAATATTATTGATAATGAATTTTTGGAAGTTGGTATTCCTCATTTTAAAATGGAGAAGAGTTTGATGGATAGATAAATGAAATGGGGTAAAAAATTAATTGATACCAATAGTGTTAAAAAACAAAAAGCCACCTTGCTTAATTAAGATGGCTTTCAAATTCTGGTACAAAAAATTATTTCTTTTTTGTAGCTGCTTTAGTAGCAGTTGCTGTTTCAGCTTTTTTTACTTTTTGCGGACGACTAATTCCGAAAGAACCAGCTGAAATTTTTCCTTTTGTAGTACGGCGATCACCTCTGCCCATGATGTTTAATTTTTATTTAGTTAATTAATATTTTTAAAATTGCTTTGGCAAAGTTAGTAAATAAAAAAAGCAAGATTTCACAACCTTGCTTTTTTATTTTTGATGAACAACAAAATTATTTTTTGTTCACTTTAGCAGCCAATTGTTTACCAGCTTTAAATTTCACAACGTTTCTTGCAGAAATTTTAATTGGTTTACCAGTTTGAGGATTACGACCATTACGAGCAGCACGTTTAGATACGCTGTAAGTACCAAATCCTACTAAAGTAATTTTGCCACCTTTTTTCAAAGTGTCTTCAGTAGATTTCATAAATGAGTTCAATGCTGATTCAGCTTGAGCTTTTGAAATTTTCGCATCTCCTGCGATTTTTGTGATTAAATCTCCTTTGTTCATGATTGAAAGATTTTTTTGTTTTGGTTAAAAAATTGATTTTTTGTAAGGGCAAATATATAGGCAGAATGGGCGTTTGCAAGTGTGTGTACTCGGAAAAATGTTGATAACTGCGGCTTGTGTCAAATACGTATTTTTTGTATTTTTATAAATCATTGATTTTTATGTACTTATAGACTCATAAAAACCGTATTTAGCAATTATAAAAAGCTGAAGCTGTTGATAAATAGTAGTACACAGCTATTGACAGTGCTTGAAATAGGCTTAAAACTTGACTTATTTCCATTCCAAAACTATTATTTTTTGTTTGCCAAGCTCAAAGCCATATCTGCTTTACGTTCGCCAATTTGTTGGCGCCACATAGCATAGTACAATCCTTTTTCAGCCAGCAATTCATCGTGTTTGCCCGATTCAATAATGTTTCCTTTTTCTAAAACATAAATTTTATCAGCATGCATTATGGTGCTTAATCTGTGTGCAATTAACACCGTAATTTTATCTTTTTTTGAATTAATTTCTCTTATTGTATCTGCTATTTCTTCTTCGGTTAATGAATCTAAAGCCGATGTGGCTTCATCCATAATCATTAATCGTGGCTTGCGCAATAATGCTCTGGCTATTGATAAACGCTGCTTTTCGCCACCGCTAACTTTTACTCCGCCTTCGCCAATTAAACTATCAATACCTTTATCAGCACGGGCTAATAAATTTTGGCAGCTTGCTTTATTCAAGGCTTCCATAATATCAGCATCAGTTGCATTGGGTTGTACAAATAATAAATTTTCTTTTATAGTGCCTGCAAATAGCTGCGTATCCTGCGTTACAAAGCCTATTTGATTTCTTAAATCATTAAAATCAATGGAGTTTTCATCTAATTCATTGTATAAGATATTGCCTGTTTGTGGGCGATATAATCCTACCAATAATTTCATCAATGTAGTTTTGCCACTGCCCGAAGGCCCTACGAATGCAATAGTTTCGCCCAATTTTACTTGAAATGAAATATGTTCAATAGCATTTTGCTGTGCGCTTTTATGTTTAAATTCTACTTCTCTAAATTCTAATTTATTTATTTCGCTTAAATGTTTTGGCTCGGCTGGATGTGGCTCGGGTGGCTTATTCATCAATGTATTAAAATTGAATAAAGATGCTTCAGCTTCACGATACGATAATATAATATTGCCTATTTCTTGTAATGGCCCAAATACAAAGAATGAGAAAATCTGCATGGTTACTAATTGATCAGGACGCATTTTATCACCAAAAATTAACCACATCATTAAAAATAAAATTAGTTGGCGCAATGTATTTACCATAGTGCCTTGCAAAAAATTTAAACTTCTTACACGTTTTACTTTTGTTAATTCTAAAATTAAAATTTTAAAAGTATTTCTGTTTAATCGGTTTACTTCTTGGTCGGTTAATCCTAAACTTTTTACCAATTCAATATTGCGCAATGATTCAGTAGTTGAACCAGCCAACGAATTAGTTTGCCCAACAATACTTTTTTGTATCTGTTTTATTTTTTTACTTAATAAACTGGTAACCGTTGAAAGCGTAACAATACCAATAATATAAACAATTGGTACCGACCAATGAATGTAAATTGATGCATATACAAACACAAAAATTACACCTACCAATATGCCAAAAAGTATATTGATAAAACTGCTCATAAATTTTTCGGTATCGGTTCTTACTTTTTGTAAAATGCTCAAAGTTTCGCCGCTGCGTTGGTCTTCAAAATCTTGATAAGGTAATCGCATAGCATGTTTTAAACCATCGGTAAAAACATTGGCACCAAATTTTTGAATGATTTTGGTTAAAAAATAATCTTGAAAATTTTTAGCAATTCGGCTCACCATTGCAACACTAATAGATGCAATTAATAACCATATAACGCTATTGTATGGTTTAAGAAAAAAATCGTGCTTAGTTACATTTTTATAATCAAAAGCCAGTTTTACTAATTTGCCCAATATAATTGGGTCGCATAAGCTAAAACCAGTGTTAATAGCTGCTAAGATTAATGTTAAAACTACCAACCATTTATAAGGTTTTAGGTATTGGAATAATATTTTCATTTGTAAAAAGTTACTTTTGCGGTTCAAAAAAAAGAAAGCGAAGGTAAAACGTTTTTATTACAAAGATGTTTAACAACAATATACTTAATTAAAAATATAGCATGAACACCAATCAAATTATTTTCAACATTAATTTAGATGAAGAAAAAACACCCGAGAATATTACTTGGCAAGCCACACAAGCTGGCAACAAACCCGAACCATGCAAAGCCATGTTGGTTTCTATTTGGGATGCTGAAGCAAAGCAAACTTTAAAAATAGATTTATGGACTAAGGATATGCCTTTAGAAGAAATGAATTTATTTTTTTACCAAACGCTGCATACCATGGCCGATACGTTAAAGCGTTCTACAAATAATGAAGAAGCGGCTTTAAACTTTAAAGCATTTGCCAATATGTTTGGCGAAAACACAGGCGTAGTAAAAAAGATTGAAGATAAAAATTAAGCCATCATGGAACTTACACTTGGCTTTAGCCCATGCCCTAATGATACTTTTATTTTCGAAAAATTATTGCAGGAAAACAATAATATACTTCTTCGGGAAATACCATTCTTCTCTGTTGGAGAAGATAAAGATGAGGTCATTAACAAGCATTTTCCGAAGAAGTATACTAATGACTTTACATTTAAACCTGTAATTGCAGATGTAGAAGAGTTGAACAGAAAAGCATTTAATGAAGAATTAGATATTACTAAATTAAGTTTTCATACTTGGTTATACTTAAAAGATAAATACGATTTGTTGAATAGTGGCAGTGCATTGGGTAGAGGTTGTGGCCCATTATTAATTGCAAAAAAAAATATTGATTTATCTGAAATTGAAAACCTAACCGTTGCCATACCTGGCAAATACACTACGGCTAATTTTTTATTATCGGCTCGGTTTCCTAATTTAAAAAATAAGAAAGAAATAATTTTTTCGGGTATTGAAGATGCTGTATTACATGGCGATGTAGATGCTGGCTTAATTATTCATGAAAACCGTTTTACTTATCAGCAGAAAGGATTAGTAAAATTAATGGATATGGGCGAATGGTGGGAAACACATACCCAATGCGCCATACCGCTGGGTGGTATTGTAATACATAAACGATTGGGCGAAGATGTAAAAAATAAAATAGATATTTTATTAAAGCAAAGTGTAGAATGGGCGATGAACCGAAAACCATTTATTTCAGATTTTGTAAAACATTATTCGCAAACTATGCAAGAAGATGTAATGCGCCAACATATTGATTTATATGTAAATGAATTTACGGTTGATTTAGGCGATGAAGGAAAAAAGGCAATTGAAATAATGACTAATTCATTCGATTCTTTAAAGCAAGCGTTTCATCAGCCATGAAAAAAATATATCATTATCTCTATTATTGTTTTTATGTGTTGATACGAAACGGGAAAGTTCATGGCGATAGCCATGAAAATAAGGCTTCCTTAATATTTAGTTTTTCCCTTGCACAATTATTAGGAAATACTGCGAAAATAGCACTTTTGTTAGATGGCACAAGTTGTCCGAAAGATTTAATAACTTTCTTTGCAGGTATTTTATTGTTAATTCCATATTCTTTTATTTATTTCAATAAAAAATATTTTGTTGATTCAAAATTGTACAGGGAAATACGAGATTACCATAATGTTAATTCATCAAAAGCTTGGGCAAAATTTTTTGCTATATTTTTTATGTGTTTTTCAATATTGTCATTTCTTTTATTTTGGCCTAGTTCAGGTTGGAAAAAGTGAGTGATAGAAAAAATAATTTTGTAGAGATGAATTCTCAAAACTCATTTCGGCAAAAACAACTAAACAAAAAAGTAAAAAAAATATCTATCATTTACTTTTAAAACAATAATGAGGTAAGCTTTTTTACATTTGTGTTTATTATTAAAAAATGCCATGAAGTTTATTGCGAAGTTTTTATCT
>JBEEMV010000133.1:0-8253 GCA_041192505.1 Bacteroidota bacterium | reverse complement strand
AAATCGGGTTTTGGTACTATTGTAAATATTGCAATAGATATTATTACAGGCAATATTGTAGGCAGAGAAAATGGCATGGTAAATAAAAAATATCAGTTTCATTGCTCGGTTGATAATGCAACTATTTTAAAAATAGATGGTAGCACAGTAGCAGCAAATATGACGCAAGATTCATCGCTTATTATTTATACCCGTCCTGATGGAATTGAATCTGTATTAGATGTAAATTTATCGCAATCAATTATTCCAAATCCTGCTACCAACAACGTTTCTATTAAATTAAAAGGATACAATTATAATGAAGAAAAGAAATTAATTTTGATAGATGCAACAGGCAGATTGATGCTTCAAAAAACATTTACTAGCAATCAAACTACAATTGATATTTCTGAATTAAATCAAGGAATTTATATTGTAAAAATTATTTCTGAAAAAGGAATTACCGAAAGTAAATTGATAAAACAATAGTTTTAAAAAGTCTACAGTAATCAGTAAATAGTTTACAGTAAAACCTTCCAAGTTGATAAAGCTTGGAAGGTTTTTTTATTGCGATATTCTTATCTACCCCAAATTTCGATTTTCAAAATGATAACTAATAATTTTATTCTGAGATTACGCAATAGAAAATAGATCGGGCTAAAGCCATTGTTCATTTTGTATTTTGTAACCCCTGCCTTAAGGCAGGGGTTAATGAACAGCCGTGCTTATTAGGGCTTTAGCCCCTTGAAAATTGTAATGCGCAATCTGGTTTTAATTTACCTTAGTTCGACAAGCTCACTATGACAAGTCGAATCATATTTAACTTCCTAACACTTAACTTGGACTAACTAAAGACTACTAACTGCTTACTGCAAACTATTCAACTTTTCTATCAACCAATTTTTATCGGGCACTTCGGCATCCGCATTTAATTGTTTTAAAATGAGGTTTGCCATTTTTTTATTATTGGCTTTTAGTAATTTTTGAAAATACAATACAAATTTTTTATACCGCTTTTGATAATGAATGGATAGCTTTCTTTTTCGATTCAATAATTTATTGAAGCTTGCCATCAAATCATCTAATGTATCTAATTCATTTAACTCAAATAAAGTTTTTGCTTGCATTACTTTAATATCTAATTGATAAAAAATATCGGTATAAGCTACTTGATTCAATAGTTTCAACGATTCGGTATATTTTTTTTGAATAAAAAATACTTTAGCTAAATTGTAGCTGTATGCATTTTCAATTTCATCTTTTGGTAAACATAAATTGTATTTTAAGATAAAGTTTTCAGCCCAGTTTATTTCTTTTTGTTGCAAAGCAACGGTAATGATATTTTTAAAATCCCAGGGACTAATTGTTTTTTGTTGAACAATTAAATTTAGTTGCAATGCTATTTTATAAATTTCAAAAATCTCTTTATAAAAATTTACATCACCCGAATTAATTTGAGCAATGCAATAATTTATTAAGAACAAATAAATTTCTTTTTTTGTAGTAGCTGATAATTTGCTTTTGCGAAGCAATAATTTTTCTTTTAGCCATTTGTAATAAAGCGCAGCATCGGCTGAAGTTTCCATTAATAATATTTGCCTATTTATTTCTATTGTTTCATCTACCATTTTATTTTGCTGCAAATAATCTAACAAAAAATCTTCCCATAAAATAATTACAGGCGTATCAAACATTTTTTTGTAATGCAATGCTGCACTCCAATATTTTAATTTTTGATGTAGATAAAAATTATCTAACGAAGTTAATACATCGGCTGTATTCCTGGGTTCGGTGCGGCTTTGCAATATTTCTTGATAATTATTTATTTGCTGCTGCCATAAAAAAATATCAAAATAATAGGTTGAGTTTTCGGCTTGTTGCTCAATCTCATTTTTTGTTTTTGTAGCATGATACAAAAACAAATCTGTAAGCTTTCGCTGATTTAGTATTTGCAAATAATTAAGCTCGATGGCGCTGCTTTTTGTTTCTAAATTATTTAACGAAATAAAACTGGTAGCTAATTGATATAATGCCGAGCAATATTTATTAAACTGCAATGGATTAAATTTTGCCTTCTTGTTTATTTGTTTCCAAACCAATAAAGCATTAATTTCATTTTTATTTCGTGAATGTAAAAATGGGCGAACGGCTTCAAACAACTCATAAAATAAAGGATTAGCATTATGATAAGGGCTTTGTAAATACAATCGAAAACGGTGAATTTCTTGAGGCGAAAATGTATTGATTAGCAACAGTAGTTTTGAATTATTCATCATACTAAAGATTATTTAATATAGTAAAACTATACTAAACAAAGCTTATTTTAAAATAATATTACATCATACTATGGATAATAGCTTTTTTTTGTACTTGTATTATAGTATTAATTAATTGAGTTTTGTATCATAAAAATATAATTACCATGAAAAGGATAATTACAATACTTGTTTTTTTATTGATGGGGTTGGGTGCTAAGGCAACCCAACTGGCAGGGAATTATGCTATACCAGGAACTTATCCTAATGGATTTGCTACCATTAAGCAAGCTGTTGATTCGTTAAATGGTTTAGGTATATCAAGTGCCGTTACAATTAATATTGCAAGTGGTTATACAGAAAATGAAATTGTATCAATTTCGTTAGGAAGCGCTATTTTAAATAACACATTAAATTCAACCAATACCTTAACATTTAAAAAAAGTGGAGTAGGGCAAAATCCTTTAATTATTGCTTACGTTGGTACGATATCAAACAATGTAGTTGGAACAATGGGTGATTGTATTTTTTCGTTAAATGGTTGCGATTATGTAACTATTGACGGCATTGATGTTTCAGAATCTGTGGCTAATACTACTGCAACAACACAAATGGAATTTGGGTATGCTTTTTATAAACTTAATTCAATAGCGCCTTTTGATGGCTGTCAAAATAATACAATTAAAAATTGCTCCATTACATTAAATCAAGCAAACATTTATAGCGTCGGTATTTTATTTGGTAATACAAAACGCAATTCATTTGCAACTATTATTCCTGCATCTACATTTGATGCAAATAATTACAATAAGATTTATAATAACGCAATACAAAATGTGTATTCGGGTATTTATTTTAAAGGGTTTAACGATACTGCTGCCACACCCAATCAAACATTGTATGATACAGGAAATGATATTGGTGGGTATACAATAACTACAGGAAATACTATAACGAATTGGGGAGGGGATTTTTCAACATATCCGTTTCCCAATATTAAGAGATATGGAATTTATTGTATTAATCAAATACAATTAAAAATTTCATTTAATTCTATTAGTAACATCAATCATTTTCTTCCTCCAATCAACACAAATTTTAGTACAAAAAATATGTATGGAATTTGTTTAGAAAAAAATGGAGAGAATTTTATTATTCCAAATAATGTACTCATTAAGGAAAATACCGTAGAGTTAAAACCAATAATGCACACAATAGATTCAATGGTCGGTGTTGCAATAGTTGGGTATCGGGGAGGGTTAAATATCTCGAAAAATGAAATTTCATTTAACCAAAAGATTAGCGTTGGTAGTGCTTATGAACTAATTTGTTTTAGCGTTTATTCAAATCTAAGTTCTACAAACTCTAACTATACTGTACCAATAGGGGTTGATATGATTTTTAGTGATAATACTAGTGAAAATGACACTGCTGATTATGGAAACTTTAGCTTTTTGAAGTTAGGAACAGTTGGTCATAATAATTTTATTAAAAACAATTCGCTAATTAACTCTGCCTTATACAGAGGTACTTTGTTCTTGTTAACACATAGAGGAACGGCAGACTCATTGGTTTTCGACAACAATATCATAAGCAATATTGTTTTTAGTATTGTAAGTAATGGGCTTACTCAAACTGGAAGTATTTTTTGCGTTGAGAATAAAACTACCTATAGTGTTTCCAATTATGAAAGTTATTCAAATAATATAATTAAAAATATTACAGCGCCAGTTATAAATGTATTCCAACAATATTCTACAGGCAATGATTTAAAAATGGAATCTAATATTATTACAAATCTTTTTGGCAGAGGAATGGCTATAAATGTGGGCGGTGGTGGCGGTTATGGAATTAATAACTCACTTACCCTATCCAATAATAAAATAAAAAATATTGCTGCTGGTGGAACTGGAATTGCTGTAGGTGGAACTTTTTTATCCACAAAGGTTACAAAAAATAGTGTTACTGATTTGAGTTCAAGCAATGCTTTTAGTACAGGATGCAAAGGAATATACATATTTACTGGGCATGGTGTTAAACTTAAAAATGATGATATATCAAATAATATCATTGGTAATTTTAGTACGCCATTTTCAACTAGTTCCGAAGCTCAAATTGGAATGGAAATAGTAAATTCAAATGGAGTTAATGTTCAAAATAATACTATTTATTTAAATGGTACTGTTCCCAACAATTTATTTGGTTCAGTTGCCATTAAAATGTTTGGAATAGCTGCACCACAGAGTATAATTCTTAGAAACAATTTAATTATTAATGCCACTAATAATGTAGGAGCAAATCCCACAGGAATAATATATGGTTTAAAAATGGTTTCGAGCGGCACAAACTATTCTGGTTGTTCTGATTCGAGTAATAATAATATTTGGTATGTTGGTAATCCGTCTTCAACCCATTTAATTTATAGCGATGGACAAGGCATTAATCATCAAACATTGCAGTCGCTTCAAACGGCTATTTACCCAAGAGAGAGAAACAGTAAAACAGAAAATACATTATTATTTACTTCAAATCCAGCTAGTTCAAATTATTTACATGTAAATAATTGTGTACAAACATTAGCTGAAAGTGGTGGAGTATTTGATTCCATTGTTAAAGATGATTTTGATGGAAATATTCGCTTTGGCAATATTGGTTATGCAGGAAATGGTACTGCACCTGATATTGGTGCTGGTGAATTTAATATTACTATTTCAAATGTAAAAATTAATGCTGGTAGAGATACTTTTATTTGTGGCAGCAATGGTGTAATCTTAGGCGGCAACCCTACGGCAAATAATGGTTCGGGGCATTATCATTATAAATGGAATCCAAGCACTGGATTAAATAACGACACGATTGCAAATCCAGTAGCAATACTAAGTACTTCAACTAATTTTGTGGTAAGTGTGTATGATAGTATTTCGAATTTAACATTTAAAGACACAGTAAATATTAGGTCAAGTAGTAACATCATCAACCAAACCATTTGCAATAATCAACCTTATTTTTTTAAAGGTTTAAATTTATTAACGGCAGGAACTTATATTGACACACTTACATCCATATTAGGTTGCGATTCAATTATTACTTTAAATTTACGATTAGGCAACCCATCTTTTTCAACATTATTTGATACAATTTGTATTGGCGATAACTACTATTTAAACAATAAAATATTTGATAGTGCTGGTTTATATTTTGATACCTTAATCAATTATACTGGGTGCGATTCAATCATCACATTAAATTTATTTACAAAAAACTGTAATTGTTCTATCACAAATTTTAGTGTTTCAAATGTTGCAAATGGTCTATCAAGCGTCTTAATAAATGCTACACCAAATGGAAATTTCATTCCAGTTTTATCTACTAATTCTCGATTTCAGTTAAGCTGGTATTATCAAAATAGTAGCGGTGGAATACATGGTTTTGTCCAAAACACAAATGTATTACCCACTAATTTACAAATCAACGGGTTGCAGCTAAACACTAATTATTGTTACACATTTTCGGGTGTTTGCTTACACCAATTAACAACTGTATCTAGCCCAACTATTTGTGTAACAGTATGCAATAATAAACCAACCGCAGGTAATATTCAATTGTCTAAAAAAGCTATTTGTGTTAAAACAATTGATACTATTTCATTGATGAATAATTTTAGTCAAATATTAGGATTACATTTTCAATGGTATAAAAATGGTGCTTTGCTTCCTATAGATACAAACAACTTCTTGGTCGATTCTACAATTATTTCATCAAGCAATTATTATTGTATAATTACTTGCATAAATACTGGGTTATCAGACACCTCAAATATTGACACAATCATTGTATTAAATTCATCGTCTAATATCAATCAAACCATTTGCAGCAATCAATCTTACTTTTTCAATGGAAATAATTTAACATCAACTGGTACTTATTTAGATACACTTACAAACTACTTAGGTTGTGATTCAATTATTACTTTAAATTTAACGGTTCATCCAATTTCTTCTTCTACTATCAACCAAACAGCTTGCAACAATTATTTTTTCAATAATCAAACCCTTACTGCAAGCGGCACTTACTATGATACACTTACAAATTATTTGGGTTGTGATTCAATTGTAACATTAAATTTAATAGTAAATCAAAAACCAACAGCAGGCTTTAGTGTTCAGAATTTCAATATTGGTCAACCTACCAATTTTATAGACTCATCATTTCTATTTAGTGCTAATTCAATTTCACAATATTTATGGTCATTTGGTGATTCAATAAATATGCAAACTAGTAATGCTCAAAATCCGCTGCATACTTATTCTGTTTCAGGAAATTATTTAGTTCAATTAATAGTTAATGATATTAATGGTTGTGGCGATACTTCTCAGCAATTAGTTGCTATAAATAATTGTATCAACGCCCCGAATATTATTTCAACAAACATTTTTCCTGCTGGAACACAATGTGTTTCAATTGCTCGATTGGTAACTGCAATTGTAAATTTCAATACATCTATTCAAAAAAATGTATGGTTAAAGTACTCCATAAATGGGGTGCTTCAAACATCGATTCTGGCATCGAATATTAGTGGGAATATTTATAGTTGTACGATGCCGTCATCTACACCAACAAATGGTAAAATAATTTGGTGGATAACCGCCGATACGGGCAATATTTGTTCAAGCGGAATGTATGGCGGAATGTATCAAGATTCAAATTTCGTAAATTTGATAGCTACATCCACAGCATCTGCAAATCCAATTTGTTTAAGTTCGTCAACTTTATTGAATTATACTTTTAATGGTAGTGGAAATAATTATACCTATACATGGTTTGATGGAATTAGTATAATTGGTTCAAGTAACCCAATTGCTGTTAATCCAACCATCAATACAAGTTATAATTTAATTGTGAAAGATACACTCAATCAGTGTTTTATCAATTCAAATCAAATCTTTGTTACGGTAATTAACCCCACACTTTCTTTCGCAGCCTTATCGCAATCTTGCTTTAACCCTACCACTTGTGTTTCATTAAATATGAATGCAAATAATGGAGTTGCTCCTTATACATTTAATGCATCCAGTTTGCATGGTGGTGCTTATAATTCTACCAATCAAACTATTTGCTGGGGCATTGCACAGCAAGATACTATTACTGTTATTGTAACTGATGCAATGGGTTGCACAGCAATGGCAACTGACACTATAAAATTATCAACCGATTGTGTTTGGCCAGGTGATGCAAACAGCGATTTAGTAGCTAATAATCTTGATATTTTTCCTATCGGATTATTGAATGGAACTACTGGGCCTGTAAGAAATAATGCTTCATTAGTTTGGATTGATCAACCTGCAACGCCTTATGGTATAAGTGCTTCAGGGTTTGCCAATGATGCCAAACATGCCGATTGTAATGGCGATGGAATAATTGACGGCAATGATACTACAGCCATTTTACAAAATTATGGCTTAACGCATTTGCGTAAAAAAAGTGGTGCCGATTTGATGACGCTTACTATTGGTCCTGATACATGTTATCAAAACACAACTGCAACTATTCATATCGGGTTGGGTACAGCAGCCCTGCCAATGGATAGTGTTTATGGCGTTGCATTTTCTTTTAATGTTGACCCAACAGCTATTGATACAAACTCTATAAACATTAATACGCCTGCATCGTGGTTGTTTAATAATAATACCGACCATTTTCAAATTTATAAAATCAGTAAATCTGCAACCCGTGTTGATGTAGGATTGGTTCGAAATAATCATATTAGCAAATCGGGTTTTGGTGATGTAGTAACCGTTACTGTTGATATTACAACAGGAAATATTATTGGTAGAGAAGATGCTATGGCAGCCTATAATAAAAAATATCAGCTCCATTGTTCAGTAGATAATATTACCATTTTAAAATTAGATGGCTCGATGATTTCAGCAAACTTAGCGGAAGATTCATCATTGATTTTATATACTCGACCTGATGGGATAAATAATATTTTGTCTCAAAATTTATCGCAATCAATTAT
>JBEEMV010000132.1:0-7063 GCA_041192505.1 Bacteroidota bacterium | reverse complement strand
TTTTTAGCTTGTTTTCTTTTTTATGCATTGCTCTCACCTGCTATTTATTTTTTTAGTATCAGAGGCGTTAAATCGAAAAAAAGTTCGGATTTTTTAACTTCATTTTATGGCGGTTTTATGCTCAAACTTTTTTTATCTTTAATATTTGTGATGATATATTTATCGTTAAATAAAAATATAAATATTCAGTTTATGGCAGCCTTTGGCTTATGCTATTTTGCATTTAGCGGTATCGAAACATTTTGCTTAATGAATGCATCGAAAAATGCTGACAAAAAATAATTATTTGTATATACTTTAAACATATACCTTTGTTGAAATTATTTTGAAATGAAAATTTTATCTTTAAAATTAGATGACGAAATTTTTTCGGAAACCGAAAAGCTAACATCCGAATTAAAACAAGCTAGAAACCGCTATATTAACGAGGCTGTAGATTTATACAACAAATTTAATAAGCGTAGAATTTTAAAAAAACAATTGAAAAATGAATCGCTAATTTCTCAAAAAGATTCGTTGAAAATTTTACACGAATTTGAAAATTTGATGGATGAAATCGATTAAGCAATTTGATATTTGGTTGGCTAATTTAAATCCAGCAAAAGGCACTGAGCCAGGCAAAATAAGACCAGTAGTAATTATTCAAAGCGATTTATTAAATGCTCATCACAACTCAACTGTAATTTGCCCTTTTACAACAAAAATTCAAATGCAGTTAAGTATTTTAAGAATTCACTCAACACCAAGCCAGTTAGATAAACCAAGCGATATATTAGTTGATCAAATAAGGGCTATTGATAATAATAGATTAATAGAAAAAATAGGAAAATTAAATACGAATCAAACCTCAAACTTAAAAGAATCTTTGAAAATTATTCTCGATTTATAAATCAAATTTCAGAATAAATATCTTTGTTTTTTAGAATTAAAAAATGGAAAAATCAATTTTAGATAAATACGAAATAGTAATTGGCTTAGAAGTTCATGCTCAATTACAAACCAATAGCAAAGCCTATTGCAGCGATGGAACTGAATTTGGTTTATCGCCCAATGTGCAGGTAAGTCCTATTTCTTTAGGTCATCCGGGCACATTGCCTGTAATGAACGAACGATCGTTAAATTATGCCATAAAAATGGGCATTGCCACTAATTGTAATATCAATAGATACAATGCATTTGCTCGAAAAAATTATTTTTATGCAGATTTGCCAAAAGGCTATCAAATTACACAGCACACCACTCCTATTTGCACCGATGGAAAAGTGAAAATAAAAGTAAATGGCGAAGAAAAATATATTGGCATTACTCGAATACATTTAGAAGAAGATGCAGGAAAAAGTATTCATGATATCGACCCATTTAATTCGTTAATAGATTTGAACCGAGCTGGTGTACCATTGATTGAAATAGTTACCGAGCCTGATTTACGAAGCGCCGATGATGCTTATGAATATTTAACTTATATCCGCAAATTGGTTCGCTATTTAGATATTTGCGATGGCAATATGGAAGAAGGTTCATTGCGTTGCGATTGCAATATTTCGGTACGATTAAAAGGTGCTGAAAAATTTGGAACTAAGGTGGAAGTAAAAAACATGAACTCTATCCGCAATGTAAAACGTGCTATCGAATTTGAAACCATTCGACAAATAGAAATGGTTGAAAAAAATGAGTGGATTGAAATGCAAACCCGAAGCTTCAACGCCACCGATGGCAGCACTTTTGATATGCGAAGCAAAGAAGCAGCAAACGATTACAGATATTTTCCTGAACCCGATTTGCCACCTGTAATACTTACGGATGAGATGATTGCAACAGCAAAAGCCGAAATGCCAGCCTTGCCCGAAGAATTAATTCATCGCTTTAAAACTGAATTTGGTTTAAGTGAATATGATGCTAATGTATTGGCTGATGAAAAAGAAATTGCTCAATATTATTTGCAATTAATTTCTTTTCAAAAAAATTATAAATCGGCAGCCAATTGGATAATGGGAAGCATAAAAGGTTACTTGAATGAAAAGGCAATTACTATTTCTGGATTCCCTATTAAGGAAGAAAAAATAAGTGAATTGATTGATGCCATTGATAGTGGAAAAATTAGCAACACAGTTGCTTCGCAAAAAGTATTTCCTGCATTGATTGAAAATCCAACAGCAAATATTTTAGAATTAGCCAAGCAATTAAATGTGTTGCAAGATAGCGATGCTGGCGCAATTGAAGAATTAGTAAAGCAAGCTATTGCCAAATATCCTGAAAAAGTAACTGAATACAAAAATGGTAAAACCAACTTGCAAGGCTTGTTTGTAGGCGAAGTAATGAAATTAAGCAAAGGCAAAGCCGAGCCCAAAATAGTAAACCAATTAGTAAATCAATATTTGAATAATTAATGTTATCAATGAAATCAATTTTATTTTTTTGTGTATCAGTTTTAGTATTGGCATCGTGCCATACCAATAATCATAATGGTTATAAAATTAGTGGCGAAATAAAAAATTATACTAACCAAAAACTTTTTTTAGATGAGCTTTCTTTAAGCGGAAACGATGTAAGCATTGATACTGTATTTACCGATAAAAATGGTGAGTTTGAATTTGAAGGAAGTGTAAAGCAAAAAAGCTTATACAGAATTAGAACACTAAATAATGTAAATTATTTTATGATAATTGATAATTCAAAAATGTCTATTTCGGCTGATGTGCAACAGCCATTTGATTATACCATTGTTGGTTCAAATGAATCGGTGGTATTGCACCAATTAATTCATAAAATTATTACCAATAACAAAGAAATAGATTCTATTCAAAAACAATATTTGGTATTGCAGCAGCAAGGTGCAGGCGATTCTGTTTTGAATCATTTTCAAACTTCATCCAATACAAAAGCCAATCAATTTATTGATGATATTAGAAAATTTATCGACACAACACATAGCGATTTAACAGCCATTTTTGCTGCCACACTTTTAAATCCTGAAAAAGATTTACCATTAATAAAAATTCTTTCTGCTCGATTAGAAAAGAATTTACCCGATTCAAAATTAGCTAAAGAATTTATTGAAAAATATAGCCGATTTGTTGAAGATATAGTAGGCAAACCCTACAAAGATATTGAATTGCCAAACCTAAAAGATGAAATAGTAAAACTTAGTAAACACAAAGGTAAATGGATTTTAGTAGATTTTTGGGCTAGTTGGTGTAAACCTTGCCGCAACGAAAACCCAAGTGTAGTAGCAGCTTGGCAAAAATTTAAAACTAAAAATTTTGTTGTTTTTAGCGTTTCATTAGATGATGATAAAGGCAAATGGGCTGATGCTGTAAAAGCAGATCATTTAGATTGGAATACTCATGTAAGTGAATTAAAAGGCTGGAATAGTAAGGTGTGTAAAGATTATTACATCAATCAAATACCTACCAATTTTTTAATTAATCCTGATGGAATAATTATAGCCCGTGATTTACGTGGCGAAGAATTAATGCAAAAATTAGAGGAGGAAATAAATAAGAAAAAAGAAAAACCAACTAGTTAGTTTTTAAAAGCTAACCTTAGTTTTATATTTTCTATGCGTATTACCAAAGTCATTATCCAAATTCCTAAAAATATCCAAGCTAATACAGCAGGATAAAATACCATTCGCATGTGCCTATCTAAATCATATTGAGCAAATGCAGGATTGCCACCATTACCAGGATGAATACTAAACTCTTTCATTCGAGGAATTACAAATATTAAAACCACAAAAAGCACATAGCTAAATATATTAAAAGTAGCGGCAAGTTTTGCTCGTTTATCAATATCATCCATTGAGCCACGAAGAATAAAATAGGCAAAATAAATTAACATGCCAATGGCTGTACAATTTAATTTTGGGTCATCGCTCCATGGCTTACCCCATGTATAATTTGCCCAAATCATGCCTGTTGCTAATCCTAAGCAGCCCATTATTGTGCCCACTGCTATTGAACTTCGAGCTATAATATCGTACTTAAATTTCAGTTCGTTTGATGTAGTTGATTGAGGCGTAAGCAATAAATATTTTATGCTATAAACTACACCAATAGTGTACAGTGTAATTTGGCAAAACCACATGGGCACATGAAAATATAGATTTCGAATCGTTTCATTTAAAATATCTAATCGTGGTACAGGCATCATTAATCCTGCTACAACGGTATAAATCATTAAAACAATAGCTATGGCTTTCCACCACATTTGATTATATAATTTCATAAAATATTAGTCTTTCCAAATAAATTTAAATAATAAAATTCCTAGTAAAATCATCATCGCATCAATACTACACAGCAAAGCTACATCAAATGAAAATTGATTTCCAATAGAAATTGATTTCAATGAAAAATTTATTAAAACTGATAGCAACGGAATGATAATTGGTAAGCTTAAAATAGCTGTAAGCGATGCATTTTTTGATGCTTTGCCCGATATAGCCGCCATGATAGTGAATATTAATACAAATGAAACTACGCCTAAAAATATGCTTACAAAAAACATGGTTACATTTTCTAACGGAAAATTCATAAACAACGAAAACAGAATAATATTAATAGTTGTAATTAAGGATAGCAATAAAAAATTATAAATAAATTTGGCTATCAATAATTGTTCGGGCGAAAAAATAGTGTAATAGTAAGCCCATCTGCCACTCGATTCTTGCAAAAAACTTTTAGCCATGGCATTAATGGCCGAAAATAAAGTGATAATCCAAAACATTACTACCCATGTTATGGCATCTAAATCTTTAAAGGAATAAAACACTAAAAAAACAGTAAGTAAGGGGTATAATAAAATAGAAAAAAATGACGAACGATTGCGCCAATCTAACCGCCATTCTTTTTCAATAATGGTTTTAACTTTTGAAAAAAATAACACGTTGTTCAATGGTATTATATTCGTTTTGCGGCATATACTATTCTGCCAAAAAAGAATGTATCGGCTGGCAACGATTCAATTACAAAAACGCTATCTGCTGTAAACTTGGCGGTATAAGTAGCTTTGTTGGTATAGCCATCTTTATCAGCATCGCATATATAGTTATTATCAATTCTAAAAGTAAGTTGATCGCTTTTATCGTTAATTACAATATTAATATTCACCGATTTTTTTATAATAGTATCTCCAACATATGAATATGCTTGACCAGTTACATAGTTAGTAGATCGTTTTTGATAACGAGACCAACCTGTAAAACTGCCTACATAGCTATCTCTCCAATCCTTTTTTTTGCAGCCATTCAGCAAAAACAACATGCCCGATAAAACCAATACAACTGCGATAAATGAGTAAAAGCGTTTCATTAATTATTGTTAAACTTTGCAAAGATAATTTTAATAAATAAAATGGTGAAAAGATTTACCCTAATCCACCAATATGTTGGCGCAATGTTTTTACAGTGCTATCCCAAAGCAAAGTAGTGTCTTTCATTTCTTTAGGGTCGGCAAAATCTGTTACCATTAAAATAGTATCACGAGATATATCGCTTACTTTAATTCTTAATTCAAAATACTCTGTTTTATCTTGATAGGTCCATCTAAATTTTACATATTCTCTATCTACACTTTCTATTAAATCGGCTTCTTCTTCCGATCCATTCCATTCAAATACCCAATGCTTTTGGGTGCTATCAACTCTATCAGCAAACCACTGCGCTAAGCCCGATGTGGTAGAAATAAAATCGTATAGTATAGATGGTGATGATTTAACTATATATTCAAGCGTAAAAGCTTTCTTTTTCGACATAAAAATGAATTTATTGTTTTGATTAATTCTAATAACGTGCAAGTATAGAAAAATAATTCAACTATCAAAATTTTAAAACCAAATATTATTTGCATTTAAGGGGTTATAAGTATATCTTTGCACTCCTTAAAAAAAATTAACTACGTTAGCTAAGGTTTCTTTTTAAAATATTACTAACCTAAACATTACTGAATGAGACAACTGAAGATTACCAAATCAATTACCAATCGTGAAAGCCAAAGTTTAGAAAAATACTTACAGGAAATTGGTAAAGTAGATTTGTTAACGCCCGAAGAAGAAGTGCAATTAGCTGTAAAGATTAAACAAGGTGATCAAAATGCTTTGGAAAGATTAACTAAAGCCAACTTGCGTTTCGTGGTTTCAGTAGCAAAACAATACCAAAACCAAGGTTTATCATTATCAGATTTAATTAATGAAGGTAATTTAGGTTTAATTAAAGCGGCTCAACGTTTTGATGAAACTCGTGGTTTTAAATTCATTTCTTACGCTGTTTGGTGGATTCGTCAATCAATTTTGCAAGCTTTGGCTGAGCAAAGTCGTATTGTTCGTTTACCACTTAATAAAGTTGGTTCATTAAACAAAATCAATAAAGCATTTTCGCAATTAGAACAAGAGTACGAACGTGAACCTTCGCCAGAAGAATTAGCAACTGTATTGGAAATTGCAACCGAAGAAGTAGCTACTACATTAGGTGTTGCTGCTCGTCACGTAAGTGTTGATGCCCCATTTGTTGATGGCGAAGAAAACTCATTATTAGATGTATTAGAAAATCCAAATGCATTAACTACAGATGGTCATTTAGAATACAATGAATCTTTGCGTCATGAAATCGAACGTTCATTATCTACATTAACTGATAGACAAAAAGATGTTATTAAATTATACTTTGGTATAGGTGTTGAACATCCAATGAGCTTAGAAGATATTGGTGAAAAATTTGGTTTAACTCGTGAACGTGTACGCCAAATTAAAGATAAAGCCATCAATAAATTAAGAGGCACAAGCCGTAGCAAATTATTGAAAAGCTATTTAGGAAATTAAACAATTTTTATAGTAAAAAGGAGATGATTATTCATCTCCTTTTTTATGCACTATGGTTTTTCTATTACGCTGCTCTGCTATTCTTTATTTTTTCAAAAAGCATGAAAAATAATATGGAATTTTATCTACAATTTAATCCTATGTTTTTCGTTGTTTATTAAATCCTTATTTTTTTGAAAAAAATAATCCTATTCATTTTTACTGTTTGTTTTTTTTCTATTTCAAATGCACAGCGAACATCGTATTT
>JBEEMV010000131.1:0-10047 GCA_041192505.1 Bacteroidota bacterium | reverse complement strand
TTTACTGCCTACTTATGCTACAATAATAATTGTAATGGCAAATCCATATTGGTTTGGAAGCTATAAACAAGGGCAATTTGCATTGCTATCCATTGTTACATTACTTACTTTTTTCTTTCCTGTAATTACAGTATTGTTAATGAAAGCGCTCGATTTTGTAGATGATATATACCTACGAGATCAAAAGCAACGCTTTATGCCTTTTATAGCCATTATGGTTTATTATATATGGGCGTTTATGGTACTTCGTTCGCAACAATTACCCACTTTAATTTTATGGATGATGTTGGGAAGTTGTATGGCAGTAGTATTAGCATTTATAGCCAATATAGTAATGAAAATAAGTTTACATGCCTTGGGTATGGGCTGCTTGGTAGCTGTAATAATTAAATGTGTAATGATTAGTTATAGCAATATGATTCCGCTAATGTTATTTATCATTTTTATGGCAGGCGTTATTGGTTCTGTTAGGTTATATTTAAAAGAACACGAACCGCAAGAAATTTTTATGGGCTATTTAGTTGGTTTTATAGGCATGATGGTTTCGGGTTGGTTTTATTAATTTGTACTATTCCTAAATATCACTTAATTTTAAGTAAAATTTAAAACATGAAATTATTATTTCGTACCATTTTCTTTATAGTATTTATTTCTTCCTTTCAGCAAATACATGCACAAAGCAGATGTGGTACATCGCAATATATTAAAAACGAATTGAGTCAAAACATTTTATTGCAAAGGCAATATGATGCTATCAATAATCAAATATATGCTGATGCTAAAACGATAGCAACTCAATCATCATTTAATCATGCTAAAGCTACTACCATGAAGGTACGATATGTACCAGTAGTAGTTCACATATTATATGATACTATCATTCATGATATATCAGATGCACAAGCTTTATCTCAAATAAAAATTTTGAATGATGATTACTTAGCCATGAACGCTAATTTATGGAAAACACAATCTGTTTTTACTAATAGAATAGGAGTGTCGGGCATTCAATTTTATATTGCCAATAAAGCACCTAATGGAGTTGATACAGTTGCCATTATTCATAAGCATACATCAACAAAAACATTTCCTACCAACAATTTATGTAAACATAATAGCTCGAATGGTGATGACGCATGGGATACAAAAAAGTATTTTAATATATGGGTAGTTAGATTAAATGACCCTAATATACTTGGTTTTTCATCATTGCCCGGTACTACTTTGGCATTAAGCGGCAATGATGGAACTGTAATTAATTGTAATAATTTTGGATTATCGGGCTTAGCAAATTCACCCTATCATTTAGGAAGAACTGCAACACATGAAATAGGTCATTTTTTTGGTTTGCAACATACTTTTGAATACGGTTGTGCAGCCGAAGGCGATAGTATTAAAGATACTCCACCAGTATTAGATTATAACTCGGGATGCAGTAAAGGCGCCAACTCTTGCCATAATGATAGCCCCGATGAAATTGATATGATCGAAAACTATATGGACTATTCAGATGATGATTGTATGACTATGTTTTCAAAAGGTCAAGTAGCAGTTTTTCAATCTGTATTACATAATTTCAGAGATAGTTTAGGATATGATTCTACCATTACTTTTACTACTAATATTGGAATGAGTGATGAATTTTCTAACCTAAATAATACACTTAATATTTATCCTAATCCATGTGCAGATAAGTTATTAATAAATAATTATCAGTCTCGAACGTTCGGAATAGTAAATACAATAGAAATAACGGATATATTGGGTAGAGTGTTAAATAAAATATCCATCCCGAAAGTTCAAGACCAATATGCAACATTCAATATCGAAGTAAATGAATTACCAAGTGGCATATACTTTATTAAAGCAACGGATGTAAATGGTATTACCTTAAATTCAAAATTTGTAAAACAATAATCAGTGTTTTGATTTTATATTGCGCAATTCTATAATTAGTTGTTATTATTTTATAAATATTTTATTGTAAAATAAATGTATGTTTGTTTTCTTTTTTCTCACATACTAAACTAAAATCTAATGCAATCAAAAAACAAAATTTGGTTTTTTGCTGGTGTATTTTGTACAATTATAGTAGGTCTTGTGGCTTATTATATTTCGTACTCATACTACCACAATGGGTTATCTTTTTCAACTAACTCAGTCAATTCCAATCAAACAGCCAGTTCCTGCAATTTCCGACGAGTAAATGTATTGGGTTATAAATTTATTAAACCTGTACTTTTATTAGAAACAGAATGTGAATCAGCCAATTTATTTCCCCTAAAAAATCAACTTTCAGATTTAATATCTCATTATCAATCAAGTGGAGTAATTACAAATGCATCTGTTTGTGTATTTGATATGAACCGAAGCGAATGGACAGGTGTAAATGAAAATTTTGGATTTCAACCCGGGTCGTTAATTAAAGTACCACTGGCAATTAGTGTTTTTAAAATATTAGAAGCTAAAAAAATTAAACTTACCGAATCGTTAATGGTTCCTACCGATAATTTAGTAAAGATTCACCAAACTTATAATGTCAATAGTGTAGTGCCTGGTAAAGCATATACAATTGAAGAACTACTTAAATATTCTTTAGCCTATTCTGATAATACAGCTACTCAAGTATTAAATAATTTTATTGATATCAATATACTAAAAAAAGTATTTACAGATGTTAGCATTCCCGAACCAAATGTTTCCGATCCTGATTATACCATTTCAACAAAAGATTACTCTAAATTTATTAGAATACTTTATAATGGTACATACATCAATCGAAAGCATTCAGAATTGGTTTTAACGCTAATGAATGAATCATCGTTTAAAGATGGCATACTTGCTTCAATAGATACAAGTGAAGCCATTGCAAGTACAAAATTTGGTGAAAGCATGAAAGGCAATGAACATCAATTACACGAAACAGGTGTGGTTTATGTAAATAACACTGCTTACATTATCACAATTATGACGGCTGGAAAAGATGTAAAAAAATTACCAGAAGTAATTAAAACTATTTCGAAATTAGTATACGATAAAATGAGTAAAGGGAATGTAAATAATACATTAGCTGAACTATAAAACTTAAATATATTTTTATTCAAATGACTTTTACACTTTGTAAAAGTCATTTGAATTTTACGCAATAATTGAGACGATATACAAGTCAAATAATATTTTAAATTATGAAAATAACCAATGTAACTGCTCATCCGTGGCATGGAATAAGTATAGGTAATGATGCTCCCGAAATTGTAAATGCATTTATTGAAATTGTACCTTCTGATACTATTAAATTTGAAATTGATAAAATTAGTGGTTGGTTAAAAGTAGATAGGCCACAACGTTTTAGCAATGTAGTACCATCAATGTATGGCTTCATTCCACAAACATATTGTAAAACCAATATTAAAAATTTAGCTATTGAAAGCGGCCACAAAAATGTAAGCGATGGCGATAAAGATCCTTTAGATATTTGTGTATTATCATCAAGTGAAATTAGTAAAGGAGCAATTTTATTAGAAGCCAAGCCTATTGGCGGATTTAAATTAATTGATAAAAATGAAGCCGATGATAAAATTATAGCAGTATTAAAAGGTGATGAAATTTATAATAATTGGAATGATATAACGGATGTACCTGAAGCACTAATCAATAAGTTGAAACATTATTTTCTTACCTATAAAAATTTACCCAACGAAATACAAGTTATACAAATAGATGGCATTTATAATAGAGCTGAAGCACATAAAGTGATTAAAGCTGCAATGGATGATTATTCTGAATTAATAAAATCTGAAGTATGAAAATATTAATTTTAGTACGCCATGCCGAAACACAGCATGGATTTGATATGGCAGATAAGGATAGAGAGCTTAAAATGAATGGAATTAAAGAAGCGGAAACAATGGCAAAACGCTTAACTGAAAAAAATATTTTGCCCGAAATAATTGTATCAAGCCATGCAAAACGAACCATGCAAACTGCCGAAAAAATGGCGGCAGTGTTTAACGTGGCAAATTTAAAAATAGAATATTTGGAATCGTTGTACAATGCATCACCATTGCATATTAAAACTGCAATTGCTGCTATTGATGATACCTATAATTCGGTTATGATTGTATGCCACAACCCAGGTATTACCGATTTTGTAAACGCATTAAAAAGTAAAACTACTTTCGGAATGCCTACTGCTGGGGTAGCAATTTTCACTATCGAAACAAATCATTGGCAAGATTTTTTCGAATCTAAAAATGAACTTCTATTATTTGATTATCCTTAGGTTTTGTGGCGAATTATTCACTGTTTCTAAGCTCTCCAGCCTCTTAAAAAATCTTCAACATTCATTTTTTGTTTGCCTTCTAATTGCAAAACTTCAACATCAATAAATCCGTTTGTACAAGCAAACCGAAGATAGGTTTTATGGTCGGTATGCATTTTTCCAATTTCAGAATTGTGTTGTTCGTTTATCTTTTTTGCCGAAAATATTTTCAATACTTTTCCATTCAAATCTGTAAAAGCCGCTGGGTAAGGGCTTAATCCCCGTATATGATTGTAAACTTTATCTACTTGTTGATTAAAATTTATTTTACAATCGGGTTTAAATATTTTAGGGGCATGAATTATTTCGCCTATTTGCTCTTTCAATTCATAATTTTTCGATTCAATTTTTCTTACCGTTTCTAATACTAAGTTTGCACCTTTCATCATCATTTCGTCATGCAAATCTCCAGCAGTATAGGTTTCAGTAATTTTAATTTTTTCTTGCATAATAATTTGACCAGTATCAATTTCATGCTTTAAAAAAAATGTAGTTAATCCAGTTTCTTCTTCACCATTTATTATTGCCCAATTTATGGGTGCAGCACCACGATATTTGGGCAGCAACGAAGCATGCAAATTAAATGTACCAATTGTTGGCATTGTCCAAACTATTTCGGGCAACATTCTAAATGCAATTACAATTTGCAAATCAGCATGTAATGATTTTAATTCAGCAATAAAATTTTCGTCTTTTAGTTTTTCGGGTTGCAAAATTTTTATACCATTTTCAACAGCATATTTTTTAATAGGAGATTGATGAATTTGCAATCCTCTACCAGCAGGTTTATCGGCTACAGTTACCACCGCTGCAATATCATAGCCATTATCAACCAAAATTTTTAATGATGGAACTGCAAAATCTGGTGTACCGAAAAATACTATACGCATAAAACATCAAATGTGATAATATGCTAATATGCTGATGTGCTAATTAAAATTCAAAAAAGATGCATTAAAAAGGAATTTAGTTTGATAGAAAAAATTTCTTCCTCTTAAATAAAATCTTGATAATCTAGAAAGCTAAAATTAGCATATTAGCACATCAGCTAATTAGCAAATTGTATTAGTGCCCAAGACGAGATTCGAACTCGTACGCCCTTTCGGGAGCTACCACCTCAAGGTAGTGCGTCTGCCAATTTCGCCACCTGGGCATTTTAAAAAGTTGTTGGATGCTCGTTATTAGTTTTGAGTAAAAAATAAAACTTTTCAATAACTTTTTTACTTTCGCAAAGATAGAAATCTAACATTAATCATTAATCAAAAACATAATTAAAAAATGAAAGCATACATTTTTCCTGGTCAAGGTTCGCAATTTAGTGGTATGGGCAAGGCTTTATACGAAAGTAATGAAACCGCAAAACAACTTTTCGAACAAGCAAATTCTATTTTAGGATTTAGAATTACAGATATTATGTTTGGTGGTACGGACGAAGAATTGCGCCAAACAAACGTAACCCAACCAGCCATTTTTATTCATTCGGTTGTGTTAGCAAAAACAATGGAAAGCTTTAATCCTGATGCTGTTGCTGGTCATTCATTAGGCGAATTTTCAGCATTGGTAGCAGCAGGCGCATTAAGTTTTGAAGATGGGTTGAAATTAGTAGCAGCCCGTGCTAATGCTATGCAAAAAGCTTGTTTGTTGCAACCATCAACCATGGCTGCGGTATTAAATTTAGCTGATGATGTGGTTGAAAAAATTTGTAGCGAAATAGAAGAAATCGTTGTGCCAGCTAATTATAATTGCCCAGGGCAATTAGTTATTTCGGGTACAATTGAAGGAGTGAATAAAGCTTGCGAAGCCATGAAAGCCGCAGGTGCAAAACGTGCATTGGTTTTACCAGTTGGTGGTGCATTTCATTCGCCAGTAATGGAGCCTGCCAGATTAGAATTAAAAGCAGCTATTGAAAACACAAATTTCAATCCACCAATTTGCCCTATCTATCAAAATGTAGATGCACAGCCACATACAAGCGTTGATGAAATAAAACAAAATTTAATTTCGCAATTAACTGCGCCAGTACGTTGGACACAATCTGTACAAAATATGGTGGCAAATAATATTACCGAATATGTTGAAATAGGCCCAGGAAAAGTATTGCAAGGCTTGGTTCAAAAAATCAATAAAGAAACAATTGTAAGTGGAGTGAATTAAAATCTTTATACAATGAAAATCATTTTTATATACTTGGTATTAACCATAGCTTCTATAAAATTTGCTACTTCGCAAATAAGAACCATGCATTTAAAAGAAACTAAAGAAGATAAACCTGAATTAATTGCTGCTTTTAATCAAAACAAAATCTACGTTTCGGCAGGGTATGGTGCGCCATGGTTAGGTAGTTTGGCTTCAACAGTAGTAGGTCCTATTTACGGAAAATTTGAATACGCCATAACAAATTCAATTGGTATTGGATTAAATTTAGCTTACGCAACTAATAATAATCCAACCAATAAAATTTCAACATTTAGTGCATTAGGAAGATTTAATTTTCATGCTTTGCCAAAAAGTGAAATTGCAGATTTATATATGGGATTAGGAATGGGTTATCGATATTTTAAAGAAAATAATCAATACACTGACTTACGTGATTATCCTATTGGTATGGATCTTACCTTAGGATTTAGAATTTTAATAGCTAATAATATGGGCATATTTGGTGAAATAGGCTTGGCTAAATCTCCATTTCAAATAGGACTTTCAGTTAGATTATAATCTTTCATTAAATTCAAAAAGCCGAAAAGTGTAAAATACTTTTCGGCTTTTTTATGTTCATCAATCCAATTTCTTATTGTATTTTTAGCCTGCATTTATGAACAACTACACCATCGATTTTATATTCAAGATTACAAAAGGTACATTGCTTAGGGTTGCACATAACCAACCTGTTTTACACTTACTTATTGATAGCCGAAAACTAACACAAACCAGCAATACGCTGTTTTTTGCTATTAAAGGTGCAAGGCAAAATGGGCATTTGTATATTCAAAATTTGTATGATAAAGGCGTACGAAATTTTATAGTAGAAGAAGAACTCGACTTACTTAAATTTCCATTAGCCAATTTCATTAAAGTAAAAAATTCGATTGAAGCTTTACAACAAATTACTGCTTTTCATCGGCATCAATATAATATACCCATCATTGGCGTTACAGGTAGCAATGGTAAAACGGTGGTAAAAGAATGGCTGTATCAATTGCTCGAAAATGATTTCAAAATTGTTCGTTCACCAAAAAGCTATAATTCACAAATTGGCGTACCATTAAGCGTTTGGCAGATAAATGTTACACATCAATTAGGCATTTTTGAAGCAGGCATTTCGCAGCCCTACGAGATGCAAAATCTTGAAAAAATTATAAAACCTACGGTTGGTATTTTTACAAATATTGGCGAAGCACACAGCGAAGGTTTTTTAAATGTTCGTCAGAAAATAAATGAAAAGCTACAACTATTTGCTTTTGCTAATCATATTATTTATTGTAAAGATTATGATGAATTGCATCATGCTGCTGTAAATTTTAAATCGAAAATTGCAAACGATGGCGATACAGATAGATTTAATTTATTTAGCTGGAGTTTTAAAAATGAAGCCGATTTAAAAATAAATGAAATAATAAGCGAAGGCATGAAAACCACTATTCATGCTACTTTTAATGCAAATGAAATTTTTATTGTAATTCCGTTTAGCGATAAAGCATCTATCGAAAATGCCATTCATTGTTGGGCGTATATGTTGTTAAATAATTATGATAATGCCATCATTCAGCAACGCATGATTCATTTAACAAATATTGGAATGCGGTTAGAATTAAAAGAAGCCAACAATAATTGTTCGTTGATTAATGATAGTTATAATAGCGATATTAATTCTATTTCGATAGCACTCGATTTTTTATATCATCAAAAACAACATGATAAACACACCGTTATTTTAAGCGATATTTTACAAAGCGGAAAGAGTGATTATGATTTATATAATGATGTGATTGAATTGATAAAAGCTAAGCACATCAATCGTTTTATTGGCATTGGTAAAAATATTTGCAAACAGCAAAAACAGTTTGCACAACTCGAAAATATTGAATTGCATTTTTATCCTGATACTACAAATTTTATTCAGGATTTTGATTTGCAATTATTTAGCAATGAAGCCATTTTATTAAAAGGTGCAAGAGCATTTGAGTTTGAAAAAATTTCGCAATTGCTGGAAAAAAAAGCACACGAAACAATTTTAGAAATTAACCTAAGTGCATTGGTTCATAATTTCAAAACGTATCAAGCCATGCTACAACCCAAAACCAAAATTATGGTAATGGTAAAAGCATTTAGTTATGGTAGTGGCAGTTTCGAAATAGCCAATGTGTTGCAATTTCATCATGCCGATTATTTGGCTGTAGCCTATGCCGATGAAGGCGTTGAGCTGCGAAACAATGGAATTTTATTGCCCATAATGGTAATGTGTCCCGAACAACGAAGCTTTGATACTATTATTAAAAACAGATTAGAGCCCGAAATTTATTCGTTAGAAATTTTGCAAGATTTAATTGATACGTTGCAAAAATATTATGTGGGTTATGATTTATTGCCGCTATCCATTCATTTGAAATTAGATACCGGAATGCGCCGATTAGGATTTGAAGAAAAAGAATTAGATAAACTTTTAGATAAACTAAACGAGCATAAAAATTTCATTCAAGTAAAATCTGTTTTCTCACATTTAAGCGCAAGCGAAGCAAGCGAACATGATGATTTTAGCACTTATCAATTTGATTTATTTGAAAAAATGGCTGAAAAAATTGAAACTAAAATCGGCTATCCATTTTTAAAACATATTTTAAATAGTGGCGGAATTGTACGACATAACAATTACCAAATGGACATGGTAAGGCTTGGAATAGGCTTGTATGGCTACGATTCGGCTATTGAAATGCAAAGTAAACTGAAAACGGTAAGCACTTTAAAAACTACTGTTTTACAAGTTAAAAATATAAATGCTGATGAAACTATTGGCTATAGCAGAAAAGGAAAATTAGCAACAGAAGGAAAAATTGCAACAGTTGGAATTGGATATGCAGATGGATACAGAAGAGTATTAGGCAATGGCAAAAGCAAAATGTTAGTAAAAGGCTTATTGGCAAACACTGTTGGCAATATTTGTATGGATATGAGTATGCTTGATGTATCGCATATTGCAAATGTAAAAGCAGGTGATTTGGTAACAGTATTTGGCGAAAACCCTACCTTAATTGAATTAGCAAATTGGGAAGGAAGCATACCTTATGAAATACTTACAGGCATTTCGAAACGTGTAAAACGAATTTATTTTGAAGAATAAACAAAAAAAATAAAATGTCTTCAAAACCTTTATTGATAGTAATTGCAGGAGCAACTGCAAGTGGCAAAACAAAAACTGCTATTCAAATTGCAAAGCATTTTGATACAGAAATTATTTCTGCCGATTCAAGACAAGTGTATCATGAAATGACAATTGGAACCGCCAAACCTACGGCCGATGAGCTTTTGCAGGCAAAGCATCATTTTATTAATCATATTTCTATTCATCAAAAATATGATGTAGGAATGTATAGAAATGAAGTTTTGCAATTAATGCAATCCTTATTTCAGAAAAACAAAACACTTGTAATGTGCGGTGGTACTGGTTTATACGTTCGTGCTGTATGCGAAGGCATTGATGAGTTTCCCGAAGTTGATGAATCGGTAAAACA
>JBEEMV010000130.1:0-6732 GCA_041192505.1 Bacteroidota bacterium | reverse complement strand
TTTTAGATTTGTCTAAAATTTTATTTTTACTATTGTAAATAATATGCAAACATTTACTGAAGAAAATTATCTGAAAACTATTTTTCATTTATCAAAAATTGAAACCGATACTGTTTCAACCAATCAGATAGCTGCTGAAATAAATACTGCCGCTGCTACGGTAACTGATATGTTGAAAAAACTATCGGATAAAAAATTGATAAAATACCAAAAATATAAAGGTGTATCGCTTACTAAATCGGGGCTAACTATAGCTGGAAAAATTGTACGTAAGCATCGTTTGTGGGAAACATTTTTAGTTCATAAATTAAATTTTGGATGGGATGAAGTACACGATTTGGCTGAACAATTAGAACATATAAAAAGCGATGAATTGATTAACAGAATAGATAAATTTTTAGGTTTCCCTAAATATGATCCACATGGCGATAGCATACCCGACAAAAACGGAAATATGCCTACCATTGCTACTAAGCCATTAAACGCAACCGATAAAAATGGTAGTTATCAATTAGTTGGCGTATCGCAACAATCAACTTCATTTTTACAAATGCTTGATAAACTGAAAATTAAAATTGGCTGCAAAATAAAAGTGATAGATAAACACAGCTTTGATGGCTCGATGCAAGTAAAAATAGATACGCAATCGGCTATGAATATTTCGGAAATGGTGGCAAAAAATTTAATTGTAAAATGACAACGAAAGAGAGAATTAATAAATCTTTAGATGAAGTAAACAGCACCGTAAAAACGTATGCTACGGGCAGTTTTTTTAAAAAATTTTTAGCCTTCAGCGGACCAGCATATATGGTAAGCGTAGGCTATATGGATCCAGGCAATTGGGCTACCGATATTGCAGGCGGCAGCCAGTTTGGTTATCAATTATTATGGATATTATTGATGAGCAATTTAATGGCTTTATTGCTGCAAACATTATCAGCCAGATTAGGCTTGGTAACGGGTTTAGATTTAGCCCAAGCATCACGGCAATATTATAAACCTTGGATAAATATTTCGCTTTTTGTGTATGCTCAAATTGCCATTATTGCCTGCGATTTAGCCGAAGTATTAGGCTTTGCCATTGGCTTAAAATTATTAACTGGCGTTGATTTAATTTATGGTGTAGTCATCAGTGTATTCGATACATTTTTAATTTTATTATTGCAGCGATATGGCATTAGAAAACTAGAAGCATTTATTTTAGCATTAGTCATCATTATTGGTTGCTCATTTTTTGTTGAAATATTTTTAGCCAAGCCAGCCATTATGGAAGTGGCGAAAGGATTTATTCCTACATCGTTAAATAATCAAGCATTATTAATAGCTACAGGCATTATCGGCGCTACTGTAATGCCGCATAATTTGTATTTACATTCGGCATTAGTACAAACCCGAAAAGTAGAAAAAACATCGGCGCATATTAAAACGGCGCTTAAATTTAATTTCATCGATTCATCCATTGCCTTGAATTTAGCCTTTTTTGTAAATGCAGGAATTTTGATTTTATCGGCTTCGGCTTTTCATCAAAATGGATTAAATAATGTGGGCGAAATTACAGATGCTCATCAATTATTAAATCAAATTTTAGGAACACAATTAGCACCCATTTTATTTGCAGTAGCGTTAATAGCATCGGGGCAAAGTAGCACCATTACAGGTACTTTGGCTGGTCAAATAATTATGGAAGGTTATTTAGATTTAAAAATGAAACCTTGGTTGCGTAGATTATTAACTCGTTCGTTGGCTATTATACCTGCTGTAATTACTTTGGTTTATTTTGGCGAAAATAAATTAACTGCATTGCTAATTGGCAGCCAAATAGTATTAAGTATGCAATTAGGATTTGCCGTAATTCCATTAATACATTTTGTAAGTAATAAAAAAATGATGGGCGAATATGTAATTAAAAATTGGGTTAAAATTGCAGCTTGGGCTTCAGCTTTAATCATCTTAACATTAAATATAAAATTGGTATTGGTGCATGTAAATTATTGGATGAATGCCGATGGCGGCTGGACAAACATGCTGGTAAAAATTCTTATTATTCCAACTATTGCATTTTCGTTTTTCTTGTTGTTGTATGTAATCATAAAACCAATAATAGATAAAAAGAAATTGGCGTAATAAGTTTATTCTTTTACCTCGGTTAGTACCCAATAACTAAAAATATTGCTGTTTATGAAATGCAAACCCTTGGCGAAAAATGATTCGATTTTTTATTCGCATAAAAATCAAATCAAATTGGTATAACTTTTATATTTGTAAAAATACATTCGCCTTATGTTATCCCAAAATCAATCGCTAAAACAGTTGCAAAAAATGTCGCCTCAACAAATTATGTTGATGAAACTTTTGCAAGTGCCTACGGCTCAGTTAGAAGATAGAATTAAAGAAGAATTAGAATTAAATCCTGCTTTAGAAGATCCTAAAACAAGCGCCGATGAAGACTTGTACGAAACTAAAAGCGTAGAAGACGAATTGCGAAATGATGAATTAGAAAAAGAAAAAGGCGATGAAGAAGCGCCATCAACCGAAGACTTAAATATGGAAGAATATTTAAGCGATGATAATTTAGATACGCCTGATTACAAAACACAAGGCGATGATTACAATGATGATGACGATAATAAAACTATACCACATGCTGTTACAAAAAGTTTTCATGAACATCTGGAACAGCAATTGGGTTTGTTGGAATTAGATAACCATAAATTTTTAGTAGCCGATTATATTATTGGAAGCATTGATGATGATGGTTATTTGCGCCGCCCTTTAGATGCAATGGTTGATGATTTAGCATTTTCGCAAAATGTACATACCACTATTAATGAACTAAATGATTTGTTGTACGAAATTCAACAATTCGACCCACCAGGTATTGCAGCCCGAAACCTGCAAGAATGCTTGTTAATTCAGCTTCGAAAAAAAGAACATCCTACGCCTTATGTAAAACTTGCCATTAAAATTATTGAAAACAATTTTGATGAATTTACAAAAAAACATTACGAAAAATTGTGTAAAGAATATGATATTGATGATGAGTTATTGAAAATAGTATTAGATCAAATTACACACTTAAACCCCAAGCCTGGCAGCGGTTATAACGAAAATAGCAAAATGGATTATTATGTAATTCCTGATTTTATTATTGTAAATAATGATGGCGAACTTACACTTACTTTAAATTCACGTAATGCACCCGAATTAAAAATATCAAATCATTTTAAAGAAATGATTCGTGATTTTGAAAAAGGCGAAAAGAAAGATAAGCAACAACGGGATGCAATTATTTTTGTAAAACAAAAATTAGATTCGGCTAAATGGTTTATTGATGCCATAAAACAAAGGCAACATACCATGCTTTCGGTAATGCGAACGCTAATGAAAATACAATACAATTATTTTTTAACGGGCGATGAATCAGATTTAAAACCCATGATTTTAAAAGATATTGCCGAGCCTACACAGCTTGATATATCAACAGTTTCGAGGGTGGCCAACAGCAAATATGTACAAACCGAATTTGGCACATTATCGTTAAAATCTTTTTTTAGTGAATCGATGAGTACTGATAGTGGCGAAGAAGTATCGAACAAAGAAATTAAAAAAATATTAACCGAACTAATTGCCATTGAAAGCAAAAAGAAACCTTGGAGCGATGAATACTTGATGCAAGAATTAAATAAAAAAGGCTACAACATTGCCCGTAGAACGGTGGCAAAATATCGTGATATGCTGGATATACCTGTTGCCAGATTGAGAAAAGAGTTATAAAAAATTGTACAAAAAAAATGAACAACACTACACAACATAAAGTTATATTAATCATTATGGATGGTTGGGGCAAAGGCTTGGGCGATAGCACTGATGCGGTTTCACAAGCTAATCCAACTTTTGTAAATAATTTATACAAGCAATATCCCAACAGCGAATTGATTACGCACAGCGAATGGGTGGGCTTGCCCAACGGACAAATGGGCAACAGCGAAGTGGGGCATTTAAACATTGGTGCTGGCAGAATTATTTATCAAGATTTATTGAAAATTGATATTGCAGTTCGTGAAAAAAAATTGGAAGAAAACAAAGCTTTGCTTGATGCTATCAATCATGCAAAACAAAATAATTGCACATTGCATTTGATGGGATTAGTGAGTGAAGGTGGTGTACATAGTTCAATGAATCACTTGAAAGCCTTGTGTAGCATAGTGATGGCACATGAGGTGAAAAATGTTTGCATTCATGCTTTTACCGATGGACGAGATACCGACCCAAAAAGTGGCAAAAATTATTTAGCCGATTTAGAAAAATTTATTAAAGAAAATAATTCGATTGAAAAAATCACCAATCCCTCTCCACTTGGAGAGGGAACAAAGGGTGAGGTAGAGAAAAAGAAAGATTTTTTCAATCGATGCAACATCAAAATTGGTAGTATCGTTGGGCGTTATTATGCCATGGATAGAGATAAGCGTTGGGAACGTGTGAAGCAAGCGTATGATTTATTAGTGAATGGAATTGGTTCAGAATCTGCTTCAGTGGCTGATGCTATAACTTCATCATACAACAACAATATTACTGATGAATTTATTTTGCCTGTAAAAATCAAGGATAATTTTTCGCCAATAAAAGAAAACGATGCTGTGATTTGTTTCAATTTCCGTACAGATAGATGCAGAGAGATTACACAAGTTTTAACACAACAAGATTTTCATGAGCAGAATATGCACACGTTAAATTTGCATTATACCACCATGACAAGGTATGATGATACTTACAAAAACGTGCATGTAATTTTTGATAACAATAACGTAGAAAGCCCATTGGGTGAGGTATTGGCGAAGTATGGTAAAAAACAAATTCGCATTGCCGAAACTGAAAAATATCCACATGTAACTTTCTTTTTTAATGGTGGTAGAGAAGAACCTTTTGTTGGCGAACAACGAATCATGATTCCATCACCCAAAGTTGCTACTTATGATTTGCAACCCGAAATGAGTGCATACCCAATGAAAGATGCGATAGTGGCTGAATTGAAAAAAGGTGAAGTAGATTTTGTGTGTTTGAATTTTGCCAATGCAGATATGGTGGGGCATACAGGTGTTTTTGAAGCCGTGATGAAAGCTGTGAAAACAGTAGATGAATGTGTGAAAGAAGTAGTAACGGTTGGCTTAGAAAACGGCTACACCATTTTATTAACTGCCGACCATGGCAATGCAGATTACATGCGAAACCCTGATGGAACGCCGAATACAGCCCACACCAAAAATCCTGTGCCTTTATTTTTTATTGATAAAAATGAAAAGCCCGATTTGAAAAGTGGCAAGTTGGCTGATTTAGCACCAACTATTTTATCGTGGATGGGTATTGAAATACCAAGTGTAATGACAGGTGAAATTTTGATTTAAAACCTCAAATTTCTTATTCCTCCATTGGTTCTTCGTAGTATTTGGCTTCGGCTATTTTTTTATCAATGATGCTGCCTTTAGCACCATTTTGTTTGGCAAGTTTCCAATAATCAACAGCTTTTGTAACATCTTTTAAAAAGAAACTTACATCGCCCAAATGCTCCAATATAGTTGCATTTTTATCTGCGCCATTGTTGTAAGCCTTTTCAATCCATTCTTTAGCTTCAAAATATTTTTTTTGCTGAAACATAATCCAACCATAAGTATCTTGAAAAGATGAATTACGCTGTTGAATAATATTCGATTTTTTCGAAAGTAATTCTGCTTTCTCTAATTTATCATTTCTTACCGATAAATAATAAGCGTAGTTGTTCATCACAAAAGCATCATCAGGCCTAAGTTCCAAAGCTTTATCATAAGCGCTATCACTAGCATTATGCAACTTCATGTTGTGATAAGCATCGCCCAACGATGAATAAAATTGAGCTTGTAAAGCCGTATTATCACCACACATGGGTATGCCACGTTTTAAACTTTTTACAGATTTTTCAAATCGCTTTAATTGTGCATTGGCAAAGCCATTAAAAAAATAACACAAAGCTTGTTCGGGAAAAAGTTGAATTGCTTTAGCTGTATATACTTCTAACGAATCATTTTGTTTTAAATCGCTCATCATAAAAAATATTTGTTGCCATACACCAAACTCTTTGGTTTCAAACGCCAAACTTTTTTTATAATCTGCCAATGCCTCTTGTGTTTTATGCATTTGGGCATACACATCGCCACGTATGGCATAACCTTTTGCTTCCTTAGGATTTGATTTTACTAATAAATCCGATTGTGTAAATGCATCAGCCATTTTAGTAGAATCAATTGCAGCTTTTTGAATCAATAATCCTAACATTCCTATTTTCATTTCGGCTGGCAACTCTTTTGATTCAATACATTTTGATAAGGTTTCATAAAAATGTTGGTAATCATTTTTTCGAAAATAAAATTGAGCCATTGATACATAACCTCGGCCATCGCCTGGGCTAACTTTCATCAATCGTTCATAAGTTTGCATTGATTTTTCTGGTTGATTATTGGCTTCATACAATTCTGCCAACATACCATAATAGCGTATTTCAGAAGGATTTGAAGCAATCAGTTTTTCTAATTCGGCAGCTGCTAAATCAACTTTGCCCATGCGCAAATACACTTGTTGTTTTTGCAAACTAAGCTCTTCACTACTTCCATTTTTTAATTCTAATTTATTAAATAGCCTTAATGCTTCATCGTTTTTTCCACCCTTTTGATATAAGTAAGCAGCCGTTAAATAATAATCTTC
>JBEEMV010000129.1:0-16448 GCA_041192505.1 Bacteroidota bacterium | reverse complement strand
TTCTGTTTTTGTTTCTTCTACTTCATCAAAATTCATGTCTTTGCAGATAGCAAACCATTTTATGAATTTTTTTATATCGCTAATTTTTACTTTTTCTTCATCATAATTAGGCAATACAATTTTAAAATATTTTTTTAAAATATCGTTGGCGCTGTTGTGGTCAACGGGTGGATGCGTAGCAAATTTATCCTTAGCCGATTGCATAATTTTTCTTAATGGCACATTATCCTCTGATGTGTACATTTCAATACTATCTAAGGGTGTAAACTGATTAACACGGCTACTATAAAATTGAGTGCTGCTATCTTCAAGCGATTTGGCAATAACGCCATTGCTTCGGTTTCCTACTAATTCGTACAAACCACTTTTGCCGCTGATGTAAATAATGTTTTTAAAATCCATTTTTATATTGATATAATAATTTTGTTTGGGTCGCAAAAATAAGATTTATTACCAAATAGCGAAATGAAATTAGAACTTAACTATTTTGAGTGAAAAATCTCAAATGATTTATTCGTTTTTTGCTGAGTTGTTTTGTTCCAAAATTCAGCAACATAAAATCCATTTTCAAATTCTTTAACATTCATTAAATAAGATTTATTCATCAAAAATGATTTCACTTTGTTGCCAATTAATGAATAAATAGTTGTTTCAAAATTATCATTACTATATGTTGCAAAAATTAATTCAGAAGAAGATGGATTAGGATATAGATTTATTTCATCCACCAAATTATACTTCTCAATTCCTACCGTATAATTCATTAATGGCAATGAAATATAAGAAGCATAAGCATTGCTGCAATAAACCGTATTAGCGGCAATTACTGGATTTACCAAAGTATCTAAACTATTATTTGGATAAGGTGCTTTTGCAGTATTCATATTTCTATTAAATGCAGGATAATTTGATGAAGAAACATCTAATCGTATTTTATGACCAGCCAAAAAAGTAATACAACTTGCAGGCAATGTTATCACACCATCGTAAATATTATTGGGTTGCAAATGTGTTGTATCGGCTGCTGTAAGCCCATTTCTGCATCGCATTCTAAACGCACCATGATTAATCAACATCGATTTTCCATCGGGATATACATCACATAATCGTACATCAAAATCGGTATCCATTTTATCTGATGAAACTTTTAAATGTACCACCGCTTCGCCTTTCATTACAGCATTTTGTGTAAGCGCAGGAGTTGTAAATTTCAATATATCATTTCTGGTTTCCACTAAAACAGATTGGTCGTAAGGACCTTGATTTAAATCGCTTCGAAGCGTAGCGCCGCCAACAGTTGGCGATGGATTATTAGGGTCGTAATTATACGTTAATTTATCTGTTGAACTATTGGCTAAAGTATTTTGCAAATCGCCATTTTGATAACAATAAAAATTAATAGTAGTTGCATTAAAATTGGCTGAAGTATTAGTGTTCCAAGTGTTTTCGCCCATTTGATAATACTGCACTGCGGCTGTATTATTCCAACCATTATTAATATTTCGTAAATGGTAATCAAAAAATAATAACGCTAACGAATCATCTACATCAACCGCATTAGGATAATTTAACTGGCCTTGTAAACTGCTACCCACCTGCGCTGTACCATGTCCGCCATGAACCCAAGGCCCCATTAATAATTTATGTTGGCTACGAACATTAACAGGCGATTGCGTTTGCAATTCATTAAAAAATGGCAACATAAATTGAATAGTATGATCGTACCAACCACCAATCATAAAGCATGGCACACGAATACTATCGGGATAATTATTAATTGATTCTGAATAATTCCATGCTGCATCATGTGTTTGATGAGCCATCAGTGTAGGTTTTAAACCAAATCCTAAATTATCTAATTGGTCTACATATTCAGTTCGAAGAACGCCATTGGGATAATATTCAACATAATCGTATTGCGGCGCAGCCACCAACGGACAAATACAAACTAAATGTGGCGGATTTGTTTTTGCTGTTTGAAATTGCACTCTGCCCAAAGCCGATGGTCCCCAAGTGCCCACTTTGCCATTGCTCCATGTTTGTTGTGCAATCCATTCTACACAACTATGTCCATCATTGCCCAAACTTGGTGCACCAATATGCGCCGCAGCAGCCGAACCATAAAAGCCTCTCCAATCAACTACTACAATAATATATTTGCTGCTATCAATATTTTTAACAATGCCCAAAGGCAGCCCCAATCTATATCCTAATCTATTATAAGGTGTTTGAATTAAAATAACTGCCGCTTGCGATACGGTAGATGGGATATAAACATCGGCAGCTAATTTTCTGCCATCACTCATCGGTATTGAATCAACCAATGGTGTAAGCGGTTGCGAAAAAACCTGAAAAAAAGAAAATACTAAACACGAAAACAAAATTATTTTTTTCATTGCTCAATTTATTTTGAAAGAGCAAGTTAGAAAGAAAAAATTAGGTAAAGTTTAATTGATAAAAAAACAAGTATTTACCTACCACCAATCAAACCATTTTGTTTTTTGATTAAAGAAAATTCGCTTAGTTAATATGGCTTGAAAAGGCAACACAGATTTAATTGGCTTCTGTTTTTTCTTGGCATTATTTGGTAAAATTAGTTTTTCATTTTCCTCTTTATAATTTGATGTAAAAGGCATTAATATTTTTGAGGGCATTTTTATTTTTCTAACAGTATCTACAACTAAAAAAGATACGCCATTATATAATTGATTAAAGAAAGTTGAATCAAAAACAACAAAATTATTAATCATTGGTACGCCTGATGTTACAATATCGCGACCAATAATACTGTATGGATTAATCGTTATTAATTTAAAGATTGAATCATTCAAATAAAACTTTGGAACCGCTGCTGAATCTACTTTGGTTAATTCTACTGAATCATTTTTTACAATCGTAGAATCAACCACAACAGCCACACTATCATTTTCGATTTTTGGTTTGGGATTAATAGAAGCACTTGCACTCAAAAAATTTAACGACAACAGCGAAGCAAAAAAATATTTTGCTGGTCGGTGTGTATTAGATTGATGAATTGGGAAAAGATTTCTATTCAGTTGAGAGGCTTTAAAACTGCCGCATTTATCTTTATTGTTTTTGAAAAATAATATAATTTCAGCATCACTCATGGTAGTAAAATCAATTACTTCCTTCTGGCAACTTTCACAAAACTTACCCAATTGAGTAGATGCCATGTTCTCCCTTTTTTCATCACAAGGATTATTTATTTGTATGCTAAATCTTTTCATAAATTTATTTGGTGATAATGAAACGAAAAGATGGGGAGTTTAGTGTGTTGGAATTTAAAAATTCAAAAGCATTAGTATCATTTCTTAATTTCCAATTTAGCTAACTTTGTATTGCGTTATTTCATTTTACCACATAACGAATAAAAAATTACACCATGATTTACATCACCCAACTAATTTATATAAAGCCCAATCAAGAAAACATTTTCAATCAATTTGAAGCTATTGCTATTCCAATAATTTCAAATTATAATGGCAAATTAATGCTACGAATACGCCCCGACAAGCATTCTATCATTGATGCCACAATTGAGCAACCTTACGAAATTCATTTAATTAGTTTTGAATCGGAAAATGATTTTGAAAACTTTATGCACGATGAAGAACGAAAAAAGTTTTTACATTTGAAACAACAAGCCATTCAAACATCAATTTTGATAAAAGGTACAGCTCTATAATTTAAAGACAAAAAATTAAAATTGGTAAATCAGAAATCAATTCAAATTTTTGTAGTAGTTTATTCCTTATATTTGTAAAAACAAAAACCATGACAGCGTTAGAATTTAATACCACACTTACACAAAATGCTGCAATTAAAATTCCATTAAAAATTCAGCAGCAATTAAAGGCGGCTTCATCAAAAAAAATAAGAGTGATTGTGCTAATTGATGAAACCGAAGTAAACGAAGAAAAGGAATTTAAACAGATTTCAAAAAAAGTATTTTTAAACGGCTATGCCGCTTCTGATAGTATTTACGACAATTTATAATCATCATGCAATCATACCAATTAGGAGATATTGTTTTAATAAAATTTCCTTTTACTAATGCATTAGGTTTTAAAAAACGACCAGCATTAATTATAAAAGATACACACGACAACGATATAATTGTTTGCAGAATTACAAGCAAAATTTATGAAAGCGCATTCGATATTTATTTGCCCGAATTTAAAAAATTTGGATTGCAACTTCCTTCTGTAATTCGGTTGCATAAAATTGCAACTTTAGAAATAAATATGATTGATAATACACTTGGCAAGTTGGATGCAAAAACTAAAAAAACAGTAAAAATTCAATTAGCAAAAATAGTAGATTGAGTTTTCAAATCTTCTCATTTTTAAATTTCCTAACTTCGCCCCATGCCATTTAATTTAACTACACATTATACGCCTGCTGGCGACCAACCCGAAGCCATTCGTCAATTGGTGCATGGCGTAAATGCACATGAAAAAGCGCAGCTTTTATTGGGTGTTACAGGTTCTGGAAAAACATTTACGATGGCTAATGTGATTCAGCAAACACAACGCCCAACGCTGATTTTAACACACAACAAAACTTTGGTGGCACAATTGTATGGCGAATTCAAACAGTTTTTTCCTGATAATGCGGTGGAATATTTTGTGAGTTATTACGATTACTATCAGCCCGAAGCCTTTATTCCTACTACAAATACCTACATCGAAAAAGATTTAGCCATCAATGAAGAATTGGAAAAATTGCGTTTGAGTACCACCTCAACTTTGTTGAGTGGCAGACGTGATGTGATTGTGGTGGCATCCGTAAGTTGTATTTATGGATTGGGAAATCCTGCCGAAACTAAGAACAATATTATTCGCTTAGTTCAAGGACAAAAAATTGCTCGAAACCGTTTATTATACTCGTTTGTAGATGCTTTGTATTCACGAACAGAAATTGAATTTCGGAGAGGAACTTTCAGAGTAAAAGGCGATACGGTTGATATTTATCCAGCGTATGCTGATGTGGCTTATCGCATCACTTTTTTTGGTGATGAGATAGAAGAAATTGAAACCATAGAAGTGGAAAGTGGAAAGCGAATTATGAAAGTAGATTCGATGGCAATTTTTCCTGCCAACATGTACATCGCTCCCAAAGAGCATTTCACCGAAATTATTCATGAAATACAAGATGAATTAAAACTCACTTTTGATTATTACGAAAGCATTGGCAAATATCAAGAAGCAAAAAGATTAAGCGAACGAGTAAATTATGATTTGGAAATGATTCGTGAATTGGGCTACTGTAGCGGCATTGAGAACTACTCACGATTTTTAGATAGAAGAAAACCTGGCGACAGACCTTTCTGTTTGCTGGATTATTTCCCTGATGATTTTTTAATGATTGTAGATGAAAGCCATGTAACCATGCCACAAATTGGCGCCATGTATGGCGGCGATAGAAGCCGAAAAGTAAATTTGGTGGATTATGGTTTTCGATTGCCATCGGCTTTAGATAATCGCCCATTGAATAAAAATGAGTTTATGAATTTGCTGAATCAAGTGGTGTATGTGAGTGCAACGCCTGGTGATTTTGAATTGGAGCAAACCGAAGGTGTAGTGGTAGAGCAGGTTGTACGCCCAACAGGATTGCTCGACCCTCCGATTGAAGTTCGACCAGTATTAAATCAAATTGATGATTTGCTGAATGAAATTGAAATTAGAGTTCATAAAAACGAACGTGTTTTGGTTACTACTTTAACCAAAAGAATGGCGGAAGAATTAGCCAGATATTTTGCTCGATTGGATGTGAAATGCAAATACATTCACAGTGAAATTGATACGCTTGAACGTGTTGAAATTCTTCGTGAATTACGCATGGGTGTGTTTGATGTTTTGATTGGTGTGAACTTATTAAGAGAAGGTTTGGATTTACCTGAAGTTTCATTGGTTGCTATTTTAGATGCCGATAAAGAAGGCTTTTTGCGTAATGTTCGTTCGCTAACACAAACCGCTGGTAGAGCGGCTCGTAACAGTAATGGCTTGGTAATTTTTTATGCCGATAAAATAACTAAGAGCATGCAAATGACAATGGATGAAACGCAACGAAGAAGAGAAAAACAAATTGCTTACAACACTTTGCATGGCATTACACCAACCACCATTATTCGCAGCACCGATTCCATTTTCAAACAAGATACCCACGAAAACAGCAGCTACAAAGGCACTTCTTACTATGTTGAACCCGAAGGCATAGAACAACAAATGGCTGCCGACCCATTAACAGAATATTTGAGCAAACCGCAATTAGAAAAACTAATTGAAAGCACCAAAGCTAAAATGAACAAAGCCGCCAAAGACACCGACTTTATGGAAGCTGCACGATTGAGAGATGAAATGTTTATGTTGCAGAATAAGTTGAAGGAGATTTGAATTTAATTTGATTATGAGTATGTAGATATGAGATTTGAGATGAAAAATTATCTGCGATAATCTGCGTTATCTGTGGGAAATAGAAATAAAATTTCTTTTACCAAACCTTCGTATAAAAAGAAAATTTGAGTTATGATAGTTCCTTCCATGACTTTACACGAAATCAGAAAAGCACTGGTTTACGATTATGAGCATGAAGTTCATGCACGAATGAAAGCCGATGAAATTATTGCCAAAGGAAAATGGATTCGTGGCGGCAGAAAAGATTTTATCGAAACCAATTCATTCATCACCAACACCAAAAACAAATGGCGCATTATTGTTAATTGCGATAAAGGGCTGGTATCAACCAATGCTTATGTCATTTCCTATAATGAAATTGGCATTACGGCATCGCACTTTTTGTTCGGATTGGACACTGAACATTTAATGCATTTCAACACTCATTTTTTCAAGCGCTATAAAGAACGGTTGAAAATTAATATTGACAAACCCGAAGACCTTGTAAAATATTTTTTTCGCCATAACTTGGGTATGATTCCATCTTATTTCCCCATGGATGATGGCACAAAGCAGCTTTTCTGTTCACTGAATGGCGGTGTAGGATTGGGTAAATACTACGAAGAAGAAAGCATTCATGAGTTCAAAACATTTGTGGATAACAGTTTGCTACGCAATGACCAAAAAGAGCAAATTCAACAGATATGGATAGAAACATTGAATGAACTAACCAACGAAATAAACAGACGATTGAAAAAAATGAGTTGAAGTAGTTGTGATTTAGCCACGAATGCACGAATGTATTTGGAACTTATGGTAGTGAGGTGTTGAAAATGAGTTAAAATGCCACCATATCAAATTATAGCAACACTTTTCTAATCAAATTTTCTTTTCTGAAACCAATTACCGCTAATGGTTGCACCTAAATTAAATCGAAAGAAATTTTCATTTATTAAACCACTTACAGTAGTTGATCTTACACCTGATTCAATATTAGCATGCACAAACATATACATTGGTCTACCCTCTTCGGCTTTATATAGTACAGGCATACTTATGCCTGCCGAAACTGAATAGGCTTTAAATTGTTTGTTTCTTAAATATAAAGCATCGGTACCATAATTTACACCAACCTTATAAATACAACGTTTTAAAACTTGCGTTGCCAAAGGATCAGGCGTAAAAAATGCACCTACAGATATTTTCCATGCATTTTTAAATGAATCTCTTTGTTCAAAATTTCTGTAATTGCTCCATAACGATTCTGAAAATTCGGCAGCCACACCCCAATTTCGCCCTTGCGACCATTGAATACCAAAAGCCAATTGACTTGGTAAAATAATTTTACCCGATGTATCACTATTTAATTTTGCCGTATCTACAATTGTTCCACTATTATTAATTCTTATCCAAGCTTCATTTCTTGTTGATGTTAATACACTTTGTGGAGTAAAGGTTGCTCCTAAAACCAATTTTTGATCTTTTGGTAATTTAATTACATATTGTAATCCAGCCTGAAAGTTAAGCCCAGAAGCATGTTGCGATTTATTATAAACAGAAGCTAATGTGTAAACACTATCAGGATAATATGCAATTACATTGCTTTTTGTACCGCCAAAAATGTAGCCAATGTTTAAGCCAACAAACAAATTTTTGTACTTAATACCATTACCAAATTGAAATTTATAAAAATTTCCATTGGCTTGAAACATATGCTTCAACAATGCTGGTGTGTCATTCTTATTACCATCTTGTTGAAGATTATATGCTACTTTAGAAAACGGAATTAAATTAAATCCCATACCCCATTTAAATTTTTCATTTGACTTTACCATAGCTGCTAAACCTACATGGGCTGGATTCAAATCAAAATATTTTGAATTTGAATTTCCTGAATTTAAAATATTTTGTCTGCCTTGTATAGCTGCTTCAAATGTTACAGCCTTGCTTGCCAATGCTGCATACGAAGCAGGATTTGCAGGGTTTTGCATAAACTCATTTTGAAATGTAGTAGCACAATTACCCATACCCATAGTGCTTTGAAATTGCGATGGTTGCAGCGTTCCAATACCATATCTACTATAAGGCATATTTTCTTGTGCGAAAGAATTAGAACCAAATTGAACCAAAACTATTACTGCTAAAATTATTTTTTTCATGAATGATTGATAATACTATGTAAACCTATTAAAGTTAAATGCGGCGCAAAGATGCAATTTTTAAAGTGCTTTGCCAAAAAATCCGCATCGCCGCCTGTAATAACGACTTGAAGTGATAAATATTTCTTTTCGTAATTATTTATTATTCCATTTATTTCGGCTATTGTACCATTCACAACACCAGTGATGATGCTGCTTTCAGTATCATTGCCAATTAATTGATGAATTTCATTTTTTAAAATCAAAGGCAATTTTTGTGTAAAATGATGCAATGCTTTAAATCGCATTTCTAAACCCAACGAGATGCTTCCACCCAAATATTCTTTTTTCGAATTGATGAAATCGTACGTAATACAAGTACCACAATTAATTACTAAAATATTTTTTTTACCAAATAATTGAATCGCCCCACAACTTACAGCCAATCTATCTTTGCCTAAAGTGTTGGGTGTTTTGTATTTATTTTTTATCGGTAATTTTGTTGTTGATGTTAAATAAATTAATTCTGTTTTTGATTGAATAAATTTATCAATAGAAGCTGCAACATCAACCACAGTGCTAATGATACACTTTTCAATATCAGCAAATAAATAAAAAATCTGCTTTGCATCAGCCAAAGTAAATTTATCATACGCCGCATGATACACCATTTTTTGTTGATGAAACACACCTATTTTTACACGGGTATTACCAAAGTCTATTGCAAGAATCATAAGCGATTATAAAACTGCTGTTACCGAAATTTCAACATTTACATTTCGTGGTAAAGTCTTTACTGCCACAGTTTCACGGGCAGGATAATTGCCTATAAAATAACTGCCATAAATTTCATTTACTTTAGCAAACAAACTCATATCGCTTAAAAAAATTGAAGTTTTAACAATGCTCGAAAAACCAACGCCAGCTTCAGTTAAAAGCGCATTTATATTTGCCATTACTTGCTTAGTTTCGGTTTCAACATCGGCTATCATCAATTCACCGCTTATTGGATGTAAAGCAATTTGCCCACTGCAAAATAAAAATCCGTTGGCTTTAACCGCTTGGCTATAAGGTCCTATTGGCGCAGGTGCCAATTCTGTTTGTATAATTTGTTGTTTCATTAAATTAACGATTGAGTATTAAAATTAAAAGGGGAAGCAGTTTTATTTTTGCTTATCGGCAGATAATGTTTTTGTATTGGGTAATCCAACCTTAGAAAGTATTTCGTTGGCTTGAGCTACCTTTTCAGGAAACAAAACTTTATCTCTAAATTGTTCTAGTTTTTTATCAAAAACAATTACAGGCACTTTTGACGAATTAAGTTGTTCTATTGTCATATAGCAAAGGTATTATCTTTTTTTTGTTATTAAAAATGCTTCATAATCTTCGCCAGTAATAAATTCAGCCCAGTTTCCATCCTCAGTTAAACCATAAACTTCAAAATCTTCCTTAATTTCTACTAAGTTATTTGTAATTCCCATTCTATAAAGTCGAGTTCGAACATTTGTGCTGCCCGTTGCAAAAATCCATGCATCGGGATATTTTTCAGTAAATGCATAAACTATAGAAGCCACTGTAGTTAGCACTTTTAGGCTATCTCCATTATTTGTAATGGATAAATCATCAATCAAATTTGTGGCGTCATTAAAATCTCCAAATGCAAGGTTAAAAACATTTTGAGTTCCAGTTTCAGTAAATTGAACTACTTTTTTTACGTTTCCTTTTAATCCTTCACTTACAAATTCATACACTTTCAGAAACTCTTCTGATTTGTACAGATATTTAGGCTTGTTCATTTTTACTTCGGTTTGAAGAAATTTATGTTGTAAAAATAGCTTTTGTTTTTGGTTCACATTAGTATTATTATTTTTGAAAAAATTTAGGCATGAAAAAAATAATTCTTCTTACTTTAACACTTGCATCATTTTGTTTTTTCGCTTCGGCTCAAACCCAAGCCGAATTGATGCTTCAAGCAAAAACATTGCTTAAAACATTAAATGAGACCGAAGCTTATCCTATTTTAGTAAAAGCTGTAAAAGTTAATAATACCAGTCTTGAAGCTCTAACCATGACAGCATTTTATGCAGATAAAGAAGGCAACAGACAAACCAATAATAAAAAACGAGATGATTATTACAAAGCATCAAAAATATTTGCTGAAGCGGCTTTACGCCTATATCCTAACGAAGCCGAAGCTAATTATGTGATGGGTGTTGCATTAGGCAGAATTGCTTTAATTTCTTCATCAAAAGAAAAAATAAAATTGAGTAAAGAAATAAAATTATTGGGCGAAAAATGTATTCAGCTAAATCCAAATCATGCAGGCGGTTATCATCTTTTAGGTAAATGGCATTATGAAGTTTACAATTTAAACTTTGCTGAAAAAGCGGCTGTGAATATGTTGTTTGGCGGTTTGCCTGCGGCTAATATTAATACATCTTGTACATTTCTTCAAAAAGCAATTCAGCTAAATCCAACTTATTTATTGTATTATTTAGATGCTGCAAAATCATTACATGAAATTAAAAAAGATGCAGATGCAGTAGCTTTATTAAACAAAATGTTGTTGTTAAAACCAACTACGCAAGATGATAAAGATTATATTGTTGAAGCCAAAGAATTGATAAAAAAATGGGAATAGATTTATTGATGATAAAATATTTCAACCAAATATCTTTCATCTTTTGCATCTAAATAAATAGCAGCTTCATGTGATACTTTGATGATGCAACGCTGATTGCCAGCTATTTCTGGTATCTTACCTAATATTTTTACATACACTTCATTTTCGTTCATAGGGTTTCTTAATTTCACAATTGAGCCTATAGGCAATGTGTTGTGCAAGGCATAAAATCCTTTTTGAAAATTACCTAATGAATCTACCGCAAAACTTAATGCTGGTCCTTTTTCCATTTGTTCAATAGCTTCTGATTTCGAATACATTTTTTCTAACAACATTAATTGCGTTGGTTGTTTATGTACTATAATGGAATCAGTTTTTGCGATAATTTGTTTTGAAACAGAAGTATCTTTTACTTCAATTTTCACAAGGCTATCTTTTTTAATTTCGATAATAGGTTTTTCAATTTCAATTATCTTTTTTTCGGCAATAGGCGTTAACGAAATATCTCTTAATTCAATATAACCAATTATACAATTTTGCTTGGTATTAAAAGTTGTTTTTTTCTTTTTTAAAAACGATTCAAAATCTTCTTGCTCGTAAGGCACAGCATTCATCAGCATTCTAAGGTTTTTTATCGAGTTTGCTAATAAGTAAACAGGTTGATATTTTACATCTGTTTTGTTTTTATTGGGATGAATAGTGAAATTTTTTCGTACCAACGGAATATTAATAATAGAACCAATTTTTACTGTGTCTTCTTGCATTCGATTCAAAATTTTTATATCAACAACCGATGACGAATAATAACGGCTAATGCGATATAAATTTTGCTTTGGCAAAACAGTATGTGGTATAAATAATTTATCTTTTTGAACTATTGCAAATAATGTATCCTGCGCTTTAATTTTAAGCACAAATAATGAAATCAAACAAAAAAATAAAATACTTTTTTTCATGGTAAAGAATTTTAATCGGCTACATAATCACTTAAATAACTATAATGGTTTGTAAGTTTTCCATCTCTTGCAATTGTTGCTCTATCAATCAATTCGCTTTCATCTTTTAGTAATTCGGGTAATATATTTTTAGTAAGCTGTACGCCAAAAAAATCAGATGCATCACGTGGCAATTCATTAGGCAAATTATCAACTGCCATTACATCAACCATGCCCAACTGAAATGGTTTTGTACGGCTAAATGTTTTTGGGTCGAAGCCATAAGTAGGGTCTGCAATAGTTGTTGCATCTACATTACAAGGTATAGAGCCATTTACATCGCAAGTAATATCAGCTATTACTTGTAAATTAAAATCTGCCAATCGCATTTCTTCTAAAGTAAAAAATGGTGCAATTCCTTTTTGCCAATACACACCATTCAACATTACATCAGCCGCTTTATAAAATGGTTTAAAATCGCAATAATAATTTTCAGGATGATTTCTGAAATCTTTACGATGATACACATGTGTGTCTTTATGTTTGTATAAATCATCGGCTGTTAACTCACAATAAACAGGGTATTCAAATTTTTTAGTGATAAATTCATTTTTATCAACCCGTTTAATATCAAACATATTCATCGTTTCTTGTACGCCTGTACTTACTCTACCATTGCCCGTTGAAACAATTTTTATATTGGGCAATTTTACTTCAAAGTATTGATGAATTACTTCTCTAAAATCTTTAAAACGATGAACTGGCGGCAGCTTAAAGGTGTTTGTTTTTTTTCCGTAAGCTAATAATCCATTATGAGCACCTACTATTCCTGCAAAAAATCCAAACCCTAAAACACGTTGACCATCGCTATAAGTAAGGCATTCGTAATCAACTAATCTTATATTTTTTTTAATGATTTGTTGCAATAAATTTTTGTTGTGTGGCTGTTTCTTTTTTGTATGAGAGAAAAATAAATACGTTTTATTGTCCATCAATTTATCAATCGGCACTTCTTTAATTCCTAATAAAATATCGCAGTCAGATAAATCTTCTTGCATGGTTATACCTGCTTGCATATACTCTTCATCGCTATAACATCTTATAGGCGAAGGCTGAACTACTAAATCAATATTCGCATATTTTCTTTCCACCACTTTGCATTGATGCGGACTTAACGCCACCCGATTATCTGGTGGATTTTTGCCTTCTCTAAGTACTCCTATTTTCATTTATGTGTTTTGTTTATCTACTGCAAACGTATTGATTTTGCTATACAATTACAACATTTAATCAGTTTAAAAGTAAATTACAAATCGTATTTATGGTATCATTATTAAATCATTTTTGTTAGATAAAAATATAAATTGCCCTAATTCTGTTACAAAATTCTTTTAAAATTGCCCTAATTCTGTTACAAATAAATTTGCTACCAATTAAAAGTTACCATTATCATTCTTTCAATAATCTATTTTTTTAGTTTTACTTTTACCCTACTAATTTCATTTTACTTGAAAGAATTTTTTAAAAATATTGATTACAATTTATTCGAATTAATTAATCAAAAAGGCAATATGCCTGGGTTGAATAGTTTTTTTATGGCTTTGCGTAATCCTATTTATTTGCGTTGGTTTTATATTTCGTTAGCATGTTTTTTTATTATAAAATATAGATTAAAGGGTTTGTGGTTGGTAATGTTTTTAGCCGCCACTATGGGTTTAAGCGATTTAATTAGCAGCCATTTTTTTAAAATATATTTCATGCGCCTTCGCCCATGTATGGATGCACGATGGGTGGGCAAAATAAATTTATTGGTGGGCTGCCCACACGGTTATAGTTTTACCAGCAGCCATGCAGCTAACAATATGAGTGTATGTTTTTTTATAATGATGTTATTTGCACCTTATTTTAAAAACAAAAAATATTTACTTTTATTATTTCCATGTATGGTTGGTTTTTCGCAAATATATGTTGGCGTACATTATCCAATTGATGTTACTTGCGGATTATTAGTAGGCGCTGCATGTGGCTATTTTACTAGCTTTTTATACAAAAAACATTTACCCATAACTCAACAATTACAATTTAATTGAACTTATACCTTACCATATTATTCATCTTTGCAGCAGGGCTTGGCGGCGGATTGCTTAGCTTTTTAATTCCGCATGAAAAGCAAAAACTAATTAGCTATTTGTTGATTGCTACAGGCGCTTATTTATTTTCAATAATGATTCGCCACATCATTCCGCATTCGGTTGAACATTATGGTGAGCTTACTTTGGTGTGGGTTTTAGCTGGTTTTTTTCTGCAACATATCATTCAACAATTTTCGCAAGGCGTTGAGCATGGGCATGCACATGTACACGAACATTTGCCTTTACAAAAATTAATTTATATCATGATTGGTTTGGGCATTCATGCTTTTTTCGAAGCCGCACCTTTGGTTGAATCATTTCGAAATACGAATTTATTTTCAGGATTATTGGTTGGATTAATATTGCATAAAGTGCCCGAATGCTTTGCATTAGCTTGTTTAGTATCGCATACAGTTGCTACAAAATTTAGTAGATTAATTTGGGTTATTGGGTTTTCATTTATTACACCCATCGCACTTTTATTTTTTTCGATGTATAAAAATTCTGAAATATTTTCGCCACAAATATTTGGTGCTGCCATAGGATTAATTTGTGGTACATTATTACACATTAGCACCACCATTATTTTTGAAACCACCAACAACAAACATCAAATTAAATGGTATAAAATTATTTGTTTGGTAGTGGGGTTTGGTGTAAGTTTGATATTGTAAATATTTTAAAAATGACATATACAGATAGGCATATTATTCAATCCTACTCTTCTCTTTTTGAAGGACTAAATGCAATGAGTAAAATTGAACTTATAGAATCACTTTCAAAATCTTTGAAAACTGAAAGTAAAATTAAAGACCAAAAATTCTTTAAGTCTTTTGGATCTTTTGTTTCTGAAAAATCAGCCGAAGAAATAGTTTTAGATATTAAATTGAGTAGAAAATTCAGAAAAAAGGAAATTAAATTCTAATGCAGTATTTACTTGATACAAATATTTGTGTGTTCTTTCTTCGTGGAAAACTTAATTTAGATACAATAATTAAGCAGAAAGGAAGAGAGAATTGTTATATCTCTGAAATTACTGTTGCAGAGTTAAGGTATGGTGCTGAAAACAGCAGTAACCCTGTACTTTCTAATAAAGCTGTTGATGCATTTTTAAATAATATTTCTATTATTCCAATTTATAATTGCATAAAAAGATATGCAAAAGAAAAAGTAAGACTTAAGAAAATTGGTAAGCCAATGCATGATGAATTTGATTTATTTATTGGTGTTACAGCCATTGAAAATAGACTTACTTTAGTTACAGACAATGAAAAAGATTTCAAGAATTTAGAAGACATAAAAATCGAGAATTGGTTTAAGCAAAATTAAATTTTTTGAATATGGAATTACCATCACTTGCAGGCGTTAAAATCAATGATATAATTACTATCACATTTACATTATTTGCTATTATAGATGTGGTGGGTTCGGTGCCCATTGTAATCAATATCAAAAAACAACATCCCGAATTTAAACCTGCAGGAACTACTTTATTTGCAGGTAGTTTGATGATATTATTTTTATTTGTTGGCGAACAATTATTAGACATAATTGGTGTTGATTTACGCTCATTTGCAATGGCTGGTTCGTTTGTAGTTTTTTTGTTAGGATTGGAATTAATATCGGGGCGTAATTTTTTTAAATCCGAAAAAGATGCAGGTAGTGCTGGTAGTTTAGTGCCGCTAGCATTTCCTGTATTAGCAGGTTCGGGCACATTAACAACCATACTTTCATTAAAAGCCGTTTATAATCCTTATAATATTCTAATTGCTATTTTAATAAATTTAGTAGTGATGTTTTTAGTATTAAAATCGGTAGATTGGATTGAACGAAAATTAGGCAAGGCAGGAATTTTGGTTTTGAAAAAATTCTTTGGGGTAATATTAATTGCCATTGCTATTAAAATTTTTGAATCGAATTTTATGCATTGATTTAGTATTAGAAGACATAGCGCTATCAATAAAAACAAAAAAGCAGCAATAATTAAATTTATTGCTGCTTTTTATAAATCTGTTCAAACCCTTTACATCAGTGTATTCTGTGTTCTATTAAAATTAAGGATTTATTCTTTTACAAATTTTGCACGATAAATATTTGCTGCTGTTTTTATTTCAACAAAATAAATATTTGAAGGCAATTGGCCAATGTTTAGCTTATTGTTGCTAGTATTTGATTGCATCATTAATTGGCTATTGATTGTGTAA
>JBEEMV010000128.1:0-6965 GCA_041192505.1 Bacteroidota bacterium | reverse complement strand
TATTTTTTTGAGGCTTGTAAAATGTTTCTACAATTACTCGTACATCGTTAGTGGTAGCTGATATCATGTTTAATCAAATTATTGTTATTAAAAAATGATGGCTGCAATGTATAAACCTATTTCAAATAAAACAAAAATATTTTATCTATTCAGCTATAAACAATTTCCAACGCTTTAATTGTTCGCCTTTTAATACTCTCGGAAATTTTATTTGAGCACCTACTTTGCCTTCGGCTTTCAAAAAATCTAAAAATTTTTGATTGGGTACAATCTCAACAAAAACTTCTTTTAATGCTGAGTTTCGTTCAGTATCATAATCATCATTTATGGCTCTGATATGATTATCTAATTTTATTTTAAATTCATCAGTTTTTGCATCATCTAAATTATCGCAGCCTACATACCATCTATGGGCAAAAAGATTCCCAAATTGCTCGGCGCATACAGTGTATTCATTTATTTGCACACCAAAATCATCTGCCGTATAGCTAATGGCACGGCTCATATTTTCAACGCTTAAATGTTCGCCAGTGATGCTTAAAAAATGTTTCGTTCTACCAGTAATATTTATTTCGCATTGGTTTGTATCTGCAAATCTAATTACATCGCCTATTAAATAGCGCCATGTACCAGCACAAGTGCTTATTAGCATGGCATAATCGGTATCGGGCTTTACTTCATCAATTAAATAAGTTTTTGTTGAATCAATAATATCACCATTATCATCAAAATGCTGTTCATCAAAAGGAATAAATTCATAAAAAATTCCATTGTTTAGCATCATCGTCATCGTATGAGATTCAGGTTTAGTTTGATAAGCAAAATATCCTTCGCTTGCCAAATAACTTTCCATAAATTGAACTTGCTTACTAAATAGTTTTTCAAATGATTTTCGATATGGCTCAAATGCTACACCGCTATGGATATACAAATTAAGATTAGGCCAAATATCATGAATGGTTTTTAATTGGTAGCGTTCGATAATTTTTTCCAATAATAATTGTATCCAACTGGGTATGCCTACTATAATTCCAATATCCCAATTGGGTGCACTATCTACCATTTGGTTTATCTTCTTTTCCCAATTTTTTTGTTGTGCAATTTTTCCACCAGGTTTATAATACCGCTGAAACCAAAGCGGCCTGTGCTTGGCACTAATGCCACTTAAATCGCCTTCGTAATATTCGTGTTTAAAAGTAAGCTTTGTGCTACCGCCTAATAATAATGCGCCTTTGCTAAATGTTTCATCAGGCAAATTAAAATCGGTAAGGCTTAATACTTGGCGCATGCTTGTACGCTTAATGCTTTTTAGCATATCCGATGTAATGGGTATGCGTTTGCTAGCCGATTCGCTGGTACCGCTGCTTAATGCAAAATATTTTACTTTACCAGGCCAACAAACATTTTGGTGTCCTTCTAAAGTTTTATTCCACCACTCATTAAATATTTTATTGTAATTAAATACAGGTACTTGTTTTTTAAATGCCTCTTGTGCCGTATCCTTATTATCTAATATTTCATTAAAATGGTAATGCACTCCAAACTCAGTAAACTGGGCTTGTTTCAGCAATTTAATTAATTGTTTTTGCTGTTTTTGTTTGGGCGTAAGATTTACGCCTGTTTCAAATCGTTTGCGCAACGAAAGCGCATTTTTAATAATATTGCCGAATAGATTCATTTTTTATTGAGTATGCAAATGTACTATTCAATTGCATGGATAGGTATTTTTTTGCAAATTGAAATAATAAAAAATCCCGAAAGAAAAATTTTCTTTCGGGATTCAAATTTGTTTATAGAGTAATGAAATACTATACGCCTAATTTCTTTTTCACTTCTACAATTTCATACCCTTCTACAATATCGGCTACTTTAATATCATTAAAGTTTTTAATACCCAAACCACATTCCATACCTGCGGTTACTTCTTTAGCATCATCTTTAAATCGTTTTAATGAAGCCAATTCGCCGCTATATACCACAATACCATCACGTACTACTCTTACTTTAGTATTTCTGGTAAGTTTGCCATCTAATACTTGGCAGCCTGCAATAGTACCCACTTTGGTAATTTTAAACACCTCTTTAATTTCGATGTTACAAATAATTTTTTCTTCCATGGTAGGTTCCATCATACCCTCAATTGCATTTTTCAAATCGTTAATGGCATCGTAGATAATACTGTAGTTTTTAATTTCAATATTTTCTTGTTCGGCTAATTTACGAGCTTGCATACTTGGGCGTACATTAAAGCCTATCACAATAGCATCAGATGCCGAAGCCAATAATACATCGCTTTCCGAAATTTGTCCTACTGCTTTTAATACCACATTCAATTGTATTTCGCTATTCGATAATTTAATTAACGAATCGCTTAATGCTTCTACAGATCCATCCACATCGGCTTTTACCAATACATTTAATTGTTTGAAATTGCCCAATGCCAATCGTCTTCCAATTTCATCTAATGTAATATGTTTCTTAGTTCTGTATCCTTGTTCACGAATAATCTGTTGGCGTTTTACCGATAAATCTTTAGCTGCTTGTTCATCTGTAAATACTTTAAATTTTTCACCAGCTTGTGGTGCACCATCTAATCCTAATATTTGTACAGGTGTAGATGGACCAGCCACAGTTAACCTTCCACCACGTTCGTTAAACATGGCTTTAATTCTACCAAATTGTGAACCTGCCACCATCATATCGCCCACTCTTAATGTACCTTCTTGTACTAATATGGTTGCTACATAACCTCTACCTTTATCTAAGGTAGCTTCAATTACACTTCCTATTCCGCCTTTGTTCGGGTTGGCTTTTACATCCAACATTTCGGCTTCTAACAATATTTTTTCTAATAATTTATCAATGTTTAATCCTTTTTTGGCTGATATTTCTTGCTCCTGAATTTTACCACCCCAACTTTCAACCAATAAATTCATACCCGATAATTGCTGACGAATTTGATCGGGGTTAGCACCATCTTTATCAATTTTATTTATTGCAAAAATGATAGGCACATTAGCCGCTTGAGCATGGCTAATAGCTTCTTTGGTTTGCGGCATTACAGCATCATCAGCCGATACCACAATTACCGCCACATCGGTTACTTTAGCACCCCTTGCCCTCATGGCTGTAAAGGCTTCATGCCCTGGTGTATCTAAAAATGTAATTTGTTTTCCGTTAGGTAATGTTACTTCGTAAGCACCAATATGCTGTGTAATTCCACCAGCTTCACCAGCTACCACATTTGCATTTCGAATATAATCCAACAAAGATGTTTTACCATGATCAACGTGACCCATGATGGTTACGATTGGCGGACGAGGCAATAAATCCTCTTCGCTATCTTTTTCATCCATAAATGCATCATTCTCTTCAATGCTTATAAATTTAGCTTCAAAACCAAATTCACTTGTAACTACTTCAATCAACTCAGCATCTAATCTTTGATTTATCGAAACTACAACACCCAAACTCATACAAGCCATGATTACATCAGTGGCAGATTTGTTCATCATTGTAGCCAATTCGCTTACCGAAATAAATTCGGTTACGTTTAAAATATTTCCTTCAGATGATGCTTCGGCTTCGGCTGCAGCAGCTTCGGCATGAGCAGTACGTTTTTCTTTTCTATATTTAGATGATTTACTTTTTGAAGCACCGCCGCTTAATTGCGCCAGCGTATTTCTTATTTTTTCTTGAATTGCTTTTTCATCTACAGGCGCAGTTTCAATACGTTTTGGTCGTCTGTCATTACTTCTGTTAAAGCCACCACCGCCATGATGTCCACCAGGATTTTGAGTAGCCGTAATAGGTTTACGGGGCTCACCATTTGGTTGATTGGCATCCGTAATTGGTTTTAACCTTTCTGGTTTTTGAATTCTCTTTCTTGGTTGTTTATTCGCTTGATGAGCTTGATGCGCCTGATGTCTGTCTTCAGGTTTATGTATAGGCTTGGTGCTATCATCAATTTTAGATAAATCAATTTTGCCCTGTACTTTTGGGCCTGTTAATTCAACACGTTTGGTTTGAATTTTTTCAGGTTCAATGGTTGTTTCATCTTTTTGTGCAAACCTAACTTCTTGAATAGTAGATGAAATAGTTTGCGAAGGTTTTGGCTCATTTACTATTGGCTTTTTAGGCTCAATTTTCTTTTCCTCTTTTATTTCTTTCGGCTTTTCTTCTTCCTTCTTTTTCTTGCCGCCTTTTTTCTTCATTTCAGCTTCATCGGCTGGTTTTGTACTTTCAGGAATATCATCTAAATTAGTAACTCTACCTACCACTTTTGGTCCTTCAAGTGTTACTTTTTTACTGGCTATTTTTTCAATTTTTTGTTCTTCCTTTTGTTCAAATTTTACCTCTTTAAGATCTTCCACCATAGGTTTTGGCTCTTCAACCACCACCACTGCTGGTTTTTTGGGCTCAATTTTCTTTTCTTCTTTTTTCTCTAATCTACCTACCACAGTTGGTCCCTGTAATACCACTGTGCTTTTTATTACCACTTCTTTTTGTTCAACATCTTTTTGTTTACCTGTACCAATAAATTCGTCGTTCTTTTTTGTTTCAAGTACTACATGGTGTTGGCCTTTGTTAAAGTTAACAGTAGATGCTTCTAATTTTGCAGCAGCATCAGCATTATATTCTTTTAAACATACCAAATACATTTCGTCGGTAAGTTTGGTTGTAGGTTTATTTTCTACTTCAAATCCTTTTTGTTGAAGTAAATCTACAACGTGGGCTATACCTACGTTACATTCTTTTGCAACTGCTGCTAATCGTAAAATTTTTACCGGTTCCGACATTTATTTTTTTTGTTAATCGTTATGTTGTCAATTGCAATTCAGCAAATTAATGTATTTGCTGCCGTACAACTAACTTTTGTCAAATTCTGCTTTTAATATTTTAACCACTTCTTTAATGGTTTCATCTTCTAAATCGGCTCTACGAGCTAATTCATCTTCTTCTAATGCTAATACATCTTTTGCTGTATCGCATCCAATGCCTTTTAAGGCATCAATTATCCATTGATCAATTTCATCGCTAAATTCATTTAATTCAATATCAAATTCTTCTGCACCTTCTTCTTCACCACCTTCACGATATACATCTATTTCGTAGCCACACATTTTGCCAGCTAACTTAATGTTTGTACCATTTTTACCAATTGCTTTTGATACCTCTTCAGATTTCAAATACACATTTACACGTTTTTTTTCTTCATTAATTTCTAATGATGAAATTTTAGCTGGTGTAAGTGAGCGTTGAATCAATAATTGCATATTGGTTGTCCAATTAATTACATCAATATTTTCGTTTCTTAATTCACGAACAATACCATGAATACGGCTTCCTTTCATCCCTACACAAGCGCCTACTGGGTCAATTCTATCGTCAAAACTTTCAACGGCTACTTTTGCTCTGTTGCCTGGTTCACGAACAATTTTTTTAATGGTAATTGTACCATCAAATATTTCGGGAACTTCTAATTCTAATAATTTAGCCAAAAAAGATGAATCTGTTCTTGACAAAACAATCAATGGTAAATTGTTTCTTAAATCTACTTTTTTAACTACAGCTCTAAGTGTATCGCCTTTTTTATAATTATCTAATAGAATTTGGTCTAATTTAGGCAATACTAATTCGTTGCCATCTTCATCCAAACAAAGAATTTCTTTTTTCCAAACTTGATAAACCTCGGCCGAAATAATTTCGCCAATTCTATCTTTATATTTTTTATAAATTTCGTCTTTTTCTAATTCGCCTACTCTACTAACTAATGTTTGACGGGCTGCCAATACAGCTCTTCTACCAAAATCAGCCATTGATACTTCTTCATAAGTTTCTTCGCCTACTTGATAATCGGGTTCAATTTTTATCGCATCACTATATTCAATTTGTGTGTTAGGATCTTCAATTGCACCATCTTCTACAATCATACGTCTGCGCCAAATTTCTAAATCGCCTTTTTCAGTATTTACAATTACATCAATATTTTCATCGGTACCATATTTTTTGCGACATAATGTTTTAAATACATCCTCCAAAACCCTCATTAATGTGGGTCTATCAATATTTTTGAATTCTTTAAACTCTGCAAAAGAGTCGATTAAGCTAACGTTGTTCATTGCAATGAAAATTTGTTGTTGAAGATTGAATTTTTTTAATTGTTATCAATTTTTTGAATAATTAATTAGAATAAAAAAGGGAACGATTTCGTTCCCTTTCTCTGTTTCTTTAATTAATTCTGCTGCAAATGTAGTCAATGTTTTTGTAGTGTGCAACACTATTTTACGATAAGTTAATTAAAACTTACACCCACAAATACTTCTTTTACTTCATCATACTTAAATGTTTTGTTTTCTCGTTTTTGTTTTTGCCTAGCTTCAATGCTAAAGCCACTTTCATCGGCGCTTAATAGCTTGCCTTCAAACAATTTGCCATCGGGCATATTTACTTCTAATGTACGCCCTACGTTTTTTTGATACTGCCTTAAAGATTGCAATGGATGCTCTAACCCTGCCGATGATACCTCTAATTCATACATCAATTCGGGCTGCAATTCTTCTAATTGCTTATTGATGAATCGGGCTGCTTTAGTACATTTTTCAATGGTTACACCGCTATCCGAATCTAAATAGATTTCTACTTTTTCGGTACCTGTAAATTTTATTTCTACTAAAAAAACATCGGTGCCTTCAATGGCTTGTTGTAATAATGTTTTAAATAATTGCTGATTTGCTGTTGATAACATACGATTAAATTAGACGACAAAAGTAATCGTTTATTCTTTAAGATTTTTGATGTATAATTTTTAATGTTCAATACACTTTACAGCTTACATTTGCAGCTTATGGCAATTCCGTATCAGCATTTACAAGCAAATAAAAAAGAACAGGTAAGGCAAATGTTTAACAACATTGCGCCTAAATACGATTTATTAAATAATCTTTTATCGGCTGGCGTTGATA
>JBEEMV010000127.1:0-15426 GCA_041192505.1 Bacteroidota bacterium | reverse complement strand
GATGCTGAATTGGATGAGCATGGCTATGTGTACGCCACTATCGAAAGCAATACAAATAAAAATGTTCCTGTGTTGTGTTTTTGCTCACACATGGATACATCGCCCGACTGTAGTGGTTTTGGTGTGAATCCAATCGTTCATAATAATTATCAAGGCACTGATTTAGTATTGCCAAATGATAAATCGCAAGTGATAAAATTTGATGAGCATAACGATTTGAAACATCAAATTGGCAATGATATTATCACTGCCGATGGCACCACTTTATTGGGTGCTGATAACAAAGCTGGCTTAGCTGAAATAATGGATGCTGCTTATTTTTTGATGAATCATCCAGAAATAAAACATGGCAAAATCAGAATTTTATTTACGCCTGATGAAGAAATTGGCAGAGGCGTTGACAAAGCTGATATGAAAAAATTGGGTGCCGATTTTGGTTACACCATGGATGGCGAAACTTTGGGTCATATCGAAAATGAAACTTTTAGTGCTGACGGTGCAAGCCTTATCATTAAAGGGTTTCCAACGCATCCGGGTTTTGCAAAAAACAAAATGCAACATGCTATAAAAATTGCTGCGGAAATTATTAATCAATTACCAAAAGAAAAATCGCCTGAAACAACGGAACAAAAAGAGCCGTTCATTCATCCAACTGCAATCAATGGTGGATTAGATTCGGTTGAAATAAAATTTATCATCAGAGCATTTGATACTAAAACATTAATTGATTTAGAAGATGAACTAAAAAATATTGCTATATCGGTTTTAAAAAATTACGATAAATGCAGTTTTGAATTAAAAATTTCAGAACAATATCGCAACATGAAAGATGTGTTGGATGACAATCCGCAAGTTTGTGAATATGCAGTGGAAGCTGTGAAACGAACTGGCGTAACACCAGTATTATCAAGCATTCGTGGTGGCACTGATGGTTCACGATTATCATTCATGGGTTTGCCATGTCCTAATATTTTTGCAGGCGAACATGCGTTTCATAGCAAACAAGAATGGGTGAGCATTCAAGATATGAATAAAGCAGTTGAAACCATTATTCACTTAGTGCAGATTTGGGAAGAGAAAGCATAAACCCAGATTAAGCGTTAGAAAAAAACCAATGTTATCTAAAACAAAGTTTGGCGAACTTTTAAAGTTCGCCAAACTTATAATGTGTAATTTGGATTTATTGTTCGATGAATTCCTTATTCTTTTACAAATTTAGAGTTGTAAATTTTTCCCTTTTCATCAGTGGCTTTAAGGAAGTATATTCCGTTTGGCAAGTTTGAAATATTTAATTCAAATCCCCCTAACCCCCTTTGCAAGGGGGAATCAACAGCCAATACATCACCGTTATGGTGAGCTTGTCGAACTATCTTTGTTCTGCCCAACACATCCATTATTTCAATTGTATTTACTAATAACTTCTCACCAGTAACTAAAAACCTTTCCCCACATGGATTCGGATAAATTACTAATCCCTCTTTTGTATTTGCTACTTCTTGTACACCAACACCACAATCAATTTTGCCTAAAGAAAAATTGGGTTCATTAGGAAGCCCTCCTGTAGTATATATAAATCCAGATGGTAATTGAATTTGCTTTTGGACAAAATGACATGCTAAACCAAAACTATCAGGATAATTTATAACATGGAGTGATTTACTACTACCGTTATTTGCAACATAAATTTTATTATCAGGTCCATTTTTCATTTGCCAGAAAAGATAATTTTCTCCTTGCAATCTATTCGCAATCAAAATTTTACTCCCTAATAAATTAGTTGAATACAAATCAATTTGCCATAATTTATATTGGTCATGTAAATATAAAAATCTTCCATTAGGCGAAAAACATAATGAAATAGCGTATGTAGTATCTATAGTGTTTGGTAATGTAATTTTCCTGTAATTTGAAAGAAAACCTGTGCATCTATTGAAATCAAAAATATCAATTTGACCATCAGCAAGATTTTGAGATGCATGATACGATTGATATACATAAGCAATTTTATCACCATTTAAAGAAGTGTTTGCTATCCCAAAAAAAGAAAATGAATCTATGTAGGCATCCCCAATATATTGGTCATTTAATCTATGAACTCCGAAGCTATCTATTAATACTCTATAAAATTTATTTGAATGATAGTGCCTAATAATTGACCAATACGAAGATCCATTTCCATGTTTGATTCCCAATATGTTGCCTGCTTCTAATGTATCATTCACTATCAAGTTGCTATCCTTATAAGTTACATCACCTAATCCACTATCAAGTGATATGTCTACAACTAAATAACGAAGTTTATTAGGGAGTTTATTACTTCCTGCATCAAAAAACTCCATGTTTTCATAAAATAAATAAAATTTATTTGTGTTGTTTGGAAATGGTATAGCGATAGTCGATTTTATAAGTGGGTAACTTCCTGAGGTGAAATATGGATCTGATAATGTACCATGATTAAAGTTAAACCCATTTAGCATTCTTCTGTCAATCTTATTATAAACTTCAAATCCATTTGAGTAAAATATTAAGCCTCCATTTTTATCACAAATTCCAGTAGAAGCATCATCCAAATCTAAATGGCAAGTATCATTTAAGTTTAAAAGGGGAATCCCAGAATTAAAATCTAACGCTGAATTAATACCTAGCTTCCAATACAAATCTGATTGTGCTAAACAAACTAATTGTACTACCAACAAAAGAAATAAAGTAAGTAGGTGTTTTTTCATATCAAAAAATGTTTTAAAAATTTACAACAACCCAAATTCAAATTTTTGTTCTAAAGCAGTTTCTAAAAAACGAGGTAAGGCATACAACATTCGTTCTTGTGCTTTTTCGCTATCATGAAATAAAATGATTTCGCCATTTTTAAATGGTTTGCCAATGGCATTTTTCAAACATTGTTCTTTCGTAATTGATTTATCAAAATCGCCTGTTAATCGACTCCACATCACCACTTGATGCGTTTTTAAAATCTGGTTGGCTTGCGAAAATTTAATTTTTCCGTAAGGTGGTCGGAAAAATTTGGTGTCGCTTTCTTCCTCTATTTTTAATACCTCACCTAAATCCTCTCTCCGATAAATACGGAGTCCTTGACCAATAGGAGAGGACTTTGTAGGAAGAAAGCTATTCATTATACCTTCTGTTTTTTTTACTTCATCAAAATACATTTCATTATCTGTAGCCCATCCATTTTTATGATGATAGGTATGATTGCCTACGGCATGCCCCTCGGCTATAATTTGCTGAAACACTGCTGGATATTTGCTTACATTATTCCCTACACAAAAAAACTGCGCTTTGATTTGATACTGGCGCAAGCAATCTAACACAGCCAATGTAATTTCGGGATGTGGTCCGTCATCAAATGTTAAATACAATTTTCGCTGCGCTGTATCGCCTCTCCAAATAAATTGAGGATAGATAAGCGGCAACAAAAAAGGTGTATGAGTGAAATAGGTCATTTCTTTTTTCGAGCTTGACGAGCTGCTTTGCGTTTACCATAATCAGCAATTCTTTTTTCCTCTTTTTCCTTAGCAATTCTTTCTCTATCAGCAGGGCAACCACCACGGGCTTGCCCTTTATGAAAGCGTTCTACAATTTTCATTTTCTCACGGTCTTCACGGCTCATACCTCGATATTTTCTATTGCATGATGCCACAATTAATAGCGTAAAGATTAATAAAAGAAAAGTTAGTTGTTTCATTGCTACACTAATTGTTTTATTAGAGTTGTCATCCTGAGCCTGTCGAAGGATATTGCTTTTGCCTAAATGGTTCGACAAGCTCACCATGACATTTCTGTTACTAAATTTCGTTGTATTTTTTCTCATCAACATAAATATAAAAATTTATTTTTTAGGTTCGGGTGTTGGTGGTGCAGGTGTTTGAGTTGGAGCAGGTGCAGGAGTTGGTTCTTTTTTTTCATCAACCATTATTGGTTTTGGTGTTTTATCTTTTAGCTCCTTAGCATTACCAATTACAATGTTCATCCCAAATCTAATATTTACATTTTTGCTTGCTAAAGGTTTTAAGGCAGCCAACCAATTATCAGTAATTAAATAAGTTTGCATTCCTAAAAACCGCAGCATAATTCCACCTCCGAAGTTAACTGGCGCATACGATTTGTTGGTATAAGTTAAGGTGCCTGTAAAATGTTTTGAAAGTTTTAATTGATAGCACAGCGTTAGTGCTAATATCGAACTTTGATGAAATGTATTGCTACTGATTTGTGCAGCAACACTATGATGCTTATTAAAATCATAATTTGCCATGGCAAAAAAGTTGATAGGCAAAGCTGTTCTATAGGTTTCTTTATTCGATTCTAATTTGAAAATATTCTTTAATGAATCTACAAACTTGTTTGAATTGATGTTTGAATTGCTATCAGCCAAATCAACAATATTTACACCATCAAAATCGATATGAGCATTGTGCATGGTATAATTATTTATTCTCGATTTCCATGAAATGCTGCCCCAATCATTTATGCCAGCCGAAAATTTTAATTTTTCATTGTATTGATATGCCGCTGCAATATCTAATGCAAAACCTTTGTTGGCGGTATTAAACACATAACTTTTAACAGTTGGTACAGCACTATTTTTTCTTTCGGTACTATCCGGAAAACCACTGGTTTGAATATTTACATTGGCATCAGCAGAGAGTTTAAATGTATTAGCATCGGTTAATAATTTTATAGAAGATTCGGCGGTATTAATATTGGCTTTTCCAAATAACAATTTAGGCGACAAACCAAACTGCCATTTTTTATACGTGTAAGTAAAATGTGTAGCATACTCACGATAGTAAGAAAAATTTACTGCAAAATTTCCAATCTCTAATTCATTACCAACATAAGGCGCATTGCCATACCAAGCCAATTTTAATAAATCGCCAGGATAGGTAAATTTAAACATTATTTTATCGGCTATGGAAAATCCTGCAGACCATTTTCTGTTTGCATAATTTGCTGAAAATAACGAAACCGATGTGCCAAAACCCAAATGATTTTTTGCTTTTAATTTATCTATTATATTACCTGGTGTAATTAACAAACTTGAATCAGCAGCATTTCTTTTAAATAAATCATTGTAAGTAAATCCATTATTAAAAAAATACAACGCATCTGAAGAGATTGCTGGCAAACCGATTGACACTTTTGCATCTGTTCTGTTAGATGCATTAAATTGTGACGATTGATTGATTTGATCGAAAAATTTTATCGTGTATTCATCTTGTGCTTGTGCAGAGATAAACACAAAAACTAACCCTACTAAAAGCTGTAATTTTTTTTGCATGATTAATTTTATTTAAGTTTTGAAATTTTAAGTTTAGCATCTGTTACTAATCGTAAGGCGATGTAATCGCTAGAATGAATTTGAACCGAATGGCTACTACTTGTTTTCAAATTTCCTTTGATGATTGCGTATTTTACTTTGGTATTGATTCTTCTGTATCGGGTATTGTCCATGTCAAAAGTAGTTTCTTTTGATGTGCTTCCTTTTACAATTCCATTAGCATCAACAGGTGCTTCTGCCAAAATAAATTGATTAGGAACTACTAATGAATCCAATGTTTTATGCAATGAATCCGCAAAATAAATTTGCACATTAGTATATAATGGAAATGCATTTTCAACATTCATTTTAAATTGAATGGATTGCAACAAATCAGGATTATCGGGCAATGTAAGATTGAAAGTATCTTGCAATGTAAAATCAATAATTTTAAACCAAGCAGGTATTTCGGCATGAGCCCACACAATAATTTTGCTGGTGTCGGTTATGAAATTATAAGCCACACCAGTTGGATTAATTTGAATATTCCCTTGATAAACAATTTTGTTAGGCGCTGGATTAAAAACGTTTTGAATATTGCTATTATTTTTATCCATCGTATAATTATTATCCGCCATTTGCCCTACCACAGTGGGTTGTGCAATTACTAATGACGTTGAAAAAAATGTTCCTAAAATATTATTGATGCTTCCATTACGTACAATGCCATGTGCATTGCTTAATGCACCCGATGCCGAAATACCAAAATAATTTTTTACGTTTAAATGAATCTTCGGATTTTCTAAAAATAATTGTGCTGATAAAGTGTTGTTAAAAACCTCAATAGCAATAGTATCTAACGGAATTGGAATATTGCGTTGCCCTAAATAGCCATCTACAAATGCAAATTGAAGATTTGTTAAATCAATTGCGCCAATTACAAAATCGGTAGTATTAATGGGTTGTGTGCCATTGCCAGTAATGGTATAATATACTTTATAAGGCAAATAATTATTGGTGGTATTGTTGTTTGTAAAATCGAATGTATATCCACTTAAATTGATATTTACTGTAGTTGAAGTAGAAGGATAATTTACTTGAGCATTTACCGATAAAACTGTAGCCCCATTTTTTACCGTAGGAAAAACAATTTGTGCCGATAAATTTTGTTGAAATGAAGATGTGATTTTTAGTTTTATGTTTCCACTTTTTAATCTTAAATGCTTAAGCTGTGCGCCACTTGTATCGGTATAATTATAAAAACTTGAAAACGTATCGCTTACCGAACCATTAAAATTACTAACCGAAATGGGCGATGATAAAGGGATGGTATCGGTACTAAAATTTTGGTCTTGTATTTTTATATAATCAGATGCCGAGGCTTCAAACACTTTTCCATCGTAATGTATGGAATATAAACCTGTTGAATCTTCGCTTAAAATATTGCCTGTGCTGGCATGTTGCACCAAATTTTTTAAGGTAAGTTTTGAATTAATGAGCGGCAATGCCCACTCCGAATTCCATTCATCAATTTTTATTTTATTAAAATTAAAATCATCTTTTTTAATACAAGATGCTGCAACAATGCAAACCACAAGAAGAAAAAAATAATATTTGCGCATGATTATTTGTTGTTTAGGATTTGTAAATATACCTAACTTTTATAACAACAAATTGCATTAGGCATTAACATATTAAGGTTGAAATGTTACATTTGCATTCCGAATAATCGGGACAAAAAAAATAGTAAAACAATGTATCAAAATTTAGCAGTTATTTTAATGATGGGTGCTGGCGATGGAAAAAGCAGCGGTGTAAGCACCATGATTTTATTTGGTGGAATGTTTGTGGTAATGTATTTCTTTATGATTCGTCCGCAACAAAAAAAGGCAAAAGACCAAAAATCGTTTCAAGAAGCCATTGGCAAAGGCGATAAAATTGTAACCATGAGCGGTATTCATGGTAAAATATTAAAAGTAAATGATTCAACTTTTGAAATTGAAATTGCAAATAATGTAACTATCACTATCGAAAAATCTGTTATTTCATTAGAAGTTACAAAAGCTGTTTATCCAAAAGATAAAGCATAATTCGCTTGAAAAAAATAGGCATCACAGGTGGCATTGGCAGTGGCAAAAGCACTGTAAGTAAAGTTTTTGCTTTATTAAATGTTCCCATTTATAATGCAGATAATCAAGCAAAATATTTATTAAATAATGATGCTGATGTAATAAAAAAAGTGAAGCAAGTTTTTGGAAATGATATTTACAATAACCAAGAATTGGATAGAAAAAAAATGGCTGCTCAGGTTTTTGAGCAGCCATTTTTATTGCAACAATTAAATGAAATTGTGCATCCTGCCGTATTTAATGATTTTGATAATTGGTGCAATGAACATCAACAAGAACCATATGTTTTAAAAGAAGCCGCATTAATTTTTGAAACTATTTTGCATCAAAAATTAGATGCTGTAATGATGGTTTCGTCGCCCGAAGAATTACGAATTGAAAGAGTGATGAAACGTGATTCGATAACCAAAGAACAAGTGTTGGCACGAATCAAAAATCAAATGAGTGAAGAAGAAAAATTAAACCGAGCTGATTACATAATTTATAACGATGAGCTGCAATTGGTTATTCCGCAAGTGGTTCAGCTTCATGAACAATTTATGAATACAAAATAATTCATCATAAATATACTCTTCCTAAAATTATTTATTTTCTTTTGTCTTGATACAAAAGAAACAAAAAATCAAGCCTGCAAAACGTAAGTTTGAAAATACTATAGTATAATTTTTTTGCAGCGAAATCAATAGTTCTAATAGGGTTTATGGTAGTTTTTAGTTTGTGCATTTAGCTGGCTATGATTTCGCTAATGCAATGCCACCGCACAAAATCATACTTTGATTTTCTAAACTTTCGTTTTGATGGCAATTACGGCATTATTATTTTTTTCGGAAAAATCAATTTAATGAATGCGTATAGCAAAGAGTGAAGCGCAATACAGCTGAATTATTAACTGTAATCAAAGCTGTTAAATCTATTCAGCTTTATTGCGCTTGCAAAAATTCATTACGTTAGATTTTTCATAAAAAATAATAGAGCCTTGATTTTTTTGTAACTTTTTTTCTTGATAAAAAAAGTTAATAGTATATTAGGAACGGTTTATAAATGTTCAACAAATAAAGAATTTACAACTTCAAAAAAGCTAAACTACTCTCCAAAATTTTCATCGTATCATCGGGTAAATAATTTTGAAGCCAAGGATGTTTGCCACCAAATGTATGATTCATGGTTTTAAATAATTCTAATGAAACTTGATTCGGATTCCATGATTTTATTTCTTCTGAATGTTTAAAATCTAAAGCCTCATCGGCTTTGCCATGCAGCACCAACAAAGGCTTTGTGAGTTGTTTTACAAAAGTAGGAATGTGTAATTGGTTAATATTCTTTTCATAGTTTTCCCAATATTGGTAATACATGGGTAAGCGTTGTTTTGTTCTTGCATTTTCAATCCAATGTACACCATCAGTTTTTATTTTTTGCAATTCATCATCGTTCCAATATTTCAAAAATTCGTGAACGGGTGCCCATGCAATTATTTTTTTTATGGCTTGATGTTGTGCGCCTGCAAGTATGGCTGTGCCGCCTCCACGGCTATGCCCAATGATGCAGATATTATTCTTATCAATTTTAAATTCTGTAAATTGATATTGCAACATAAAATCAATTACCGATTTTGTTTCATTCAATTCAAATAAAAAGTTGTTGTTTCCAAAATCTTCAACAGCCATAAAATCGGTAGGATGCGAAAGGGTGGTACCATTATGCGAAAAATTAAATTTTGCAAATACAAAACCTTTTTCGGCAAACCAATTGGCTATTAAATTAAATGTGCCCCAATCTTTAAAACCTTTAAAGCCATGACAGAAAACAATTACAGGCTTTGGTGAATTAATGTTTTTATCAGAAAATGTAATATCAACCAACACAGGTTTTCCTTTGCTGCCTTGCAATACAAATTCTTTTCGGCTAATCATTTTACTTTTGGTTATCTCTCCATTCATACACCCACGATGATTGAATCATCTCTAAATGCCCTTCGTTGCTATCTTCACGTTTGCCTACAAATTGTGGCACTTCCATTACCCATTCTAACAATTCAGTAAAACGAATTCTATAAATTTTACTTTCGGTAAAATCATCACCAAAGCGTTCGTATAATTTCAAGGCAATATCTTCGTAGTCTCTCCAATGAATATCGGGTTCAATCATTTGTTTATAATTTTTTGTAAAAATAAATTCATTCCTTGTTTTTTCAAATCATCCAACTCATAACTTATACAGTTAAAATAGTAATCGTGCCAATCAATAGATGCATCTTTTTGTTTCAAATTTTCTATTAATTCATTTCTATTATTGATGCCTAATTTTAAGGCACTATTTAATTCATCAGCCCAAACCTTTGATACATGAGGCTTTGCAACCCAAACTGCAAATGCAAAAGGTAAATTTGTAAGTTGATGCCAAGCGGTTGCTAAATCGTATTGAAACGGAATTTTATCAAGCAGTGGAAAAGTTTTATCGCCAATCATTAATGCAGCCGATGATTGATGGATGCTTTTTTCAAATTGCTCGGATGCTGGTATAAGTTGAATATTAGGCAAATGCCAATATTCTTTTAATAATATTTTCAGCAATTCAACAGATGTGCGGCTATGATAATCTAAATAAATTTTTTCTAACGATTCTATTCTTTGTTCGGCAAATACAGCCACCGTTTTTACTTGTTGTGTAGCGCCAATACAAATATCTGTAATGATATTGTAGTTTTTTAATTGCGGCAAAACACCAACAGGAATAAGGGCTACATCCACTTCATCATTCATAAATTTTAAAGCTGTAACGGCAGGGATATCTAATTGCAAATCCATTTGATTTATAAATTTGCTTTGTTGCAAACCATAAATCATGGGTGTGGTATTGTGATACGAAACGGCTGAAACTTTTATCATTTTTCAGTTAAGCATTTACATTTTTTTAATCCGTTGTTTTTTATTTCATCGTTTAATGCATCTATCAAACTTTTATCAATTGAAGTTGTTTTTGCGCCACAATTATAAATTTCTAAAACTGGATGTTTATCAATAATTTTTGAAAATAAAATATCTAATGATGGTGCATCGGCAAGCTTACTATATTCATCATAAGTATAATTGATAAAGGCTGTATGCATGGTAATACCTCGATTATCTAACCAATAATTATTTTTCAATTTAGTGGGCAGCGCTAATTTACCTTCCATAAAAACATCTGATGGCGCAGGGTATGAAATTATTTTTGTGCCTTCATTATTTAATTGGACTGGAACATACATTGAATAATTTTTAGTTGTTTTATACACCACAATTTGCGCTACTGAATGATTGAAATTGGGTTGAAACGAACTTTTATTTTGCTTTGTGCAATGGCACGAAAACGAAAACACAATAATTGAAATAAGGAATAAGAAATTATATTTTTTCATTATTGATGAATTGATAATTAGAAAATAAAAACGGCTGTGAATGAATACTCACAGCCGTTTAAGTTTAGAATGATATGGATTAGCGATTAACTACAAACTTGCTGGTATTGTATTGTTCAGCATTTTTAATAGTTAAAAAATAAACGCCATTTGCTAATTTGCTAATATCAATTGTTTGTTGATTGCCACTTGCTATTAATTCATTACGCATTTCTTCACCAATTGCGTTAGTAATTACTAAAGTAGAATTTTTAAAATCTACACCCATAACGTGTATCAAATTTTGAGCAGGATTAGGAGAAATAATTAGCGTAGCATTTTTATTGATTGATGATTCGATACCCGTAGCAGCTGTTCTTAAAAATTGAACATTTAATTGATAATGCCCCATTGAATATTGAGTGTAGGGGTAAACCATATAGTTTAAAGTTTCGCCACCATGAATGATAAAACTATCTACATAATTATCAAACGAACCATTCCACCAACTATTATTTACATTATACATCACATCGGCATCAATTGTATAACCACCTACTGATTGATTATAATATTTATCATAAGCCGATGATTTTACTAAATAATCATAGCCTACGGGCATCGTAAATTTATAATAATCAGTATCGTTTAATGCATTAAAATTAGCATCTGTTGTGGTCATGCTTGCTGCATCATTTACAAAATTAATGGAGCAATTATGGGCAGAAACAGGAGAGTTGTTGGGTTCGTAAGCATCATCATTGGGTTCAATACCAACTAATACTTCATTGCTATTGTCGAAGCCGCCACCCGATCCACCACCTGTTCCTAATGCAGCAGGGCTTAATGCACCTAATACAAAATACCCATTACTCGAACCACCCCAACCCCAATTCATGTGTAAATTATCATTGGTATCATACCCATCGCAAACCCACGAATGCCCTTCACCACTTGGGTGTGCTGTGGTTGCTGGCGTTCTGCCCGAGTATTGAATAGGTCGTCTTAAATTTAATTCATTTTCAATTAAAGCAATCCATTGTGTATTGTTATAGCTTGAATGATCTTCGGCATGAGCACCACTTTTATATTTAAAATAAGCGCTATAAGCATTTAATGCTGAATTTGAACCCCAAGCTGTATAAGCACCACTGCCACCAGTTGCAGCTACGCCATAATGCATATTTACAGCTACGCCACAATCATACATTAAAGTGGCAATTTGTGTATTTGCGCTGCTAATACCATTTGGCATTTTGCTCCAATCGTAATTTGTAGTACCAAAATTTGCAGTTAATGAACCATAAGTGCTGGTATAAGTATGTGTACTATTACCACTTAATGGCCAATTCCAATATTTTAGAATTTGAGCCATGGCTGTAGCCACACAACCTGTTACAGTTCTATCATTTGCAGTGGCATCGAATGGACATAAATCGTTGTAATATGGCGATTGATTCCAAGTAGATTTTAATAAAGGGGTAATGCTATGTCCCGATTTTTTGTTGCTAAAATTATTGCTTAATGCTTGTTGCCATTTTGTGTATATAATTTCATCTGCTTCAATATTTTGATTAACCAAATAATTAATTTGGGCAGAATAACCACTCATCCAAAATTCTAAATTGCCGCCTTTAACTGGTTCAGTCCAATTTACTTCGGTTGAATAACCTAATATTGGTGTAGCACAATCTTCAGCCGAAACAATAACAAAGCCTTTTGGTAAAATATCAAACACATAATAAGTTGTGGTAGCCCAATCATTACTTTCGGTAAAAAAATGGTCGGATGAAAAAATTGCCTCGGGTTGATGAGCTATATATCTATAATAATTTAATCCTGCTTGCGATGCATCTTTAACGCTTACATGCTTGGCTTGTAATTGAAAAACAAAAACTGAAAAAGAAAGAAAAAGAAAAAGTTTTTTCATTTGTAAATTAAGTGAATGAAGAATTAAAAGATTTTGAACATTCAAAAATATAAGTTTTTTGCAATAATCCAAATTTTAATTTCAAAACGTGGCGGTGTAAATTTATAATACGTTTTAACAAATACTTGTTACCAATCAAATAACGATTGGTGGTAGTTGCAAAAACAAAAACTTACTTTTAACTTGTGTAAAATAATAGTTCAGTTTTTAAAAAATTATTTTCAAATAAAATTATGAAAGTAACTACCAAATTAGCCTTAATCATTTCGTCGTTGTTGCTGGTGTTTGTGGCTGGCACCATCGTTTTTCAGCAATCAATTAATAATAGCAGTTCTAAAATTGCAGCTAATAAAAAGCTGGAAGCCCAGTTTGAATTAAACAAATTGCTATCGTTGCATAATACTTTTATTCAATCATTTGTATTGGATAATTCAAAACGAATTGAAATGCTTCAGTTTGTAAATGAGCCTAATTCACGTTGGGTAGATGAAAACATAATGCAACATGCTAAAAGTTTGAATATTGATTTTTTGATGGTATATAATGATGAAGATAAAAATTTATATAAAAATGGAATAGCAGCCGATTACAAATTTCATCATGATATTTTAGAAAAAAATTATAGCTGGCAAAAGCCCGATAACTACCCACATTATTTTACAAAGTTGAATAATGAAGTAGTTGAAATTTTTGCAGCGCCCATTATTTCAAAAGATAAAATTGAAGGTTATTTAATTGCAGGCAAAATATTTTCCGAAAAAAATTGTACTGCTTTAGCTTCTCTTATCAGCAATACATCTATTGCCATTGCTAATGATACCAACAAAAATAATCTTTCATCAGCCGAAGCTGAATTAACTATTTTTAAAAAACTAATTGATGAAAACAATAATGATGTAGCCTATTTAAGGGTAACTGGGCACATACCCGATTATGCTAATTTTTCAATTTATTTAAAAAAATACAACATCTTTTTTGTTGCTTTTTCGTTGGTTATTTTAACGCTGCTTTTATATTTTATTTCAAAGTATATCAATTCGCCATTGAATAAAATATTTAAAACAATGGAGCAAAATAATATTACACCCATTGCTAAATTAAAAGAACGGCAAGATGAATTTGGACAATTGGCTCGATTAATAAATATGTCGTTTTTACAAAAGAAAAGATTGGTTGAAGAATTAGATGAACGCAAAAAAGCTGAAATGAATTTGCGCCGAGCTATTGATGATGTGGCACAACACGAAATGGAAAAAAGCCGAGCCATTAGGTCGGATGAGGTGAAAACAGAATTCATCAACAACATTAGCCATGAATTGCGTACGCCAATGAATGCCGTAGTATCTATCAGCACTATGCTTTCGCAAGAAAAGTTAGATGACAAGCAAGCCAATTTAGTTAAAGTATTAAATTTTTCGGCAAGGCAATTAACTTCATTGGTATCAGATATTTTAGATTTTTCGAAAATAGAAAATGGCACTTTAGAACTGGATGAAGAGCCATTTAATTTAATGGCATTATGTACCGAAATGATTCAAATGCTAACTTTTAGAGCACAAGAAAAAAACATTGGCATGTTTTATCATGAAGATTTAGATTTGAATAGAAACATCATCGGCGACCCACATCGGTTAAACCAAGTGTTGTTTAATTTAATGGCAAATGCAATTAAATTTACTGAAAAAGGAAAGGTTGATTTTATTTATAAAATTCAGAAAATAGAAAACGATATTGTTGAAATAAAATTTGAAATTATTGATACCGGAATTGGTATTGCTGCTGAAGATTTGGATAGAATTTTTGAAAGATTTAATCAAGCTAATTCCGAAATACACCAACGATATGGCGGTACAGGATTGGGCCTAACTTTATGCACCAAATTAGTTGAAATGATGGGTAGCAGATTGCAAGTAAAAACCGAAGTGGGTGTAGGGTCTAATTTTTATTTCACACTTAAATTTCCGTTGGCAACAGCTATTGATAAATCGGAAGAAAACAGATTGAAAACGGCAAGTGGTACATTGGAAGGATTAAAAATATTAGTAGCTGAAGATCATGAAATAAATTGTTTTGTATTGAAGCAATTTTTTAAACAATGGAAAGTTGAAGCCGTATATGCCGAAAACGGAAAGTTGGCTTTAGAATGTTTGGAAAAAGAAAAATTTGATTTGATATTGATGGATTTGCAAATGCCTATTATGGATGGTTTTGAAGCCGTACAACACATTAGAAACCGACCTGATAATAAATACAAAAAGCTACCTATTATAGCGCTTACAGCCAATGCAGCTAAAGAAACCCGTGACCATGTATTAAAAAATGGCTTCGATTTATTTATTTCAAAACCATTCGATCCAACAAATTTGCACCAAGTATTATTTAATGTAAAACGATATACTATTGATATCAGACCTGATATTAATAAATAGGAAAATGTGCTAATGAATATTTACGATTTTGTTTATTGTTTTACTTATAGGTATAGGAAAAACAAAAAGGAGATGCTACACATGATAGCGTATTAGCTGTTGTTTTTACAATCATGATGCACTTTTTTTATAACATTTCATTCTTTTATAACCGCATTCTTTGAAACGCATTGAAATGATTTACCTAAATTTGCAAAAAATATAAATATTAGAATGGCTAAGAAAAATGAAATAGTGGAGTGTTCGTTTTGTGGCAAACCAAAAGAAAAAACAAAATTGATGATTGG
>JBEEMV010000126.1:0-4547 GCA_041192505.1 Bacteroidota bacterium | reverse complement strand
TGCAAAAAAATTGATTCGTAGTATTTTCAAATTATTGTTTTGGAGGCTTGATATTCTTTTGTTTCTTTTCTTGTATCAAGACAAGAAAAGAAAAACGAAATCTGCCGTAAATCCAATCATTTAAGTAAAAACTCGGCATTTTTTCGTTCTTTTTTTACCGATGAATCGGCATTTACAACTTGACAAAGGAGAACCAAAAAGTCAAGGCTCTGCAAAAATTGGCTAAAAATTTATGCTCTGCTCAAAGCAAAAAACTTGTCAGCCGATTTAGTTTTTGCTACTTCAAAAAGTTCATTGGTGGCTGACTTCAAACAGCTTTGCTTTTTTATGCTCAACATATAAATTTTCTTAACGCTATTTTTTACAATGCCACTTCGAATTATATAAAATCACTTTTTGAGGATTGACTATTTAATCTTACTCAATTTTTCGGCAGCGGCATCTAAAGTTTCTCGTTTTTTTGCAAAGCAGAACCGTAACATTTTATTATCTTTTGCTCTATGATAAAAAGCCGAAACAGGCACAGCCGCTACACCATATTCTTTTGTTAATCTAATAGCAAAATCTTTATCTGCCTCATCCGATATTTGGCTATAATCTACACATTGAAAATAGCTGCCTTTTGCTGGGATAAATTTAAATGGTAAAGCTGTTAAAATTTGATTAAAATAGTTTCGTTTTTCTTCATAAAATTTAGGCAAATACAAATAATTATTTCTATCTTTTAAATAATCATTTAATGCATATTGAATAGGTGTGTTTGTGCTAAATACATTGAATTGATGAACCTTTCGAAACTCTTTCATCATATTTTCGGGTGCTATTACGTAGCCCACTTTCCATCCTGTAGCATGCAATGTTTTTCCGAAAGAATATACAGCAAAACTTCTTTCTGCCAATTTCGGAAATCGCAATACGCTTTGATGTTTTTCATTATCAAAAATAATGTGCTCATATACTTCATCGCTCAACAACATAATATCAGTTGTTTCAATCAATTTTTGTAATTGCAACATATCGTTTTCGGTCATTGTACTTCCGCCAGGATTATGTGGTGTATTGATAATAATTAATTTCGTTTTATGATTAATTCGTTTTTTTACATCATTCCAATCAATAGTAAAATTGGGCGCTTTTAATTCGATATAAACTGGTACGCCGCCACACAACTCTATGGCAGGCGCATAACAATCGTAAGCTGGTTCAAAAATAATTACTTCATCATCGGGATGAATGATAGATGTGATGGCCGAAAAAATAGCTTCGGTTCCGCCTGGTGTAATAGTAATTTCTGTTTCGGGATGAATAGTAATGCCATATAAATAATTACATTTTTCGGCAATTGTTTCTCGTAGCTGAAGTAGGCCAGGCATAGGCGCATACTGATTCATACCCTTTTGATAATATTGATGAATTAAAGAAATTAATTTTTCATCTACTTCAAAATCGGGAAAACCTTGAGATAGATTTATTGCTTTGTGTTCATTTGCTAAAGCTGACATTACTGTAAAAATAGTAGTACCTACATTTGGTAATTTGCTTCGTAATATTGATGGATATTGATTCATAAATGAAATTTTATTTGCTGCTTTTAAACAATAAAAATTTTAACGTTTGTAAAACGAAAGTATAAAAATGAAAACAAAATTTCTTCTCATTCATTTAACAAACTTTGCATTTCATTAATTTTTGCTGCTGTTAGTTTTGAATAACTAAAAAACAATGCAATGAAAAAGATAACTACATCAATTTTTATTTTGCTGCTTTCAAATTTTGTATTCAGCCAAAGTGCTTTACCAACTGATACTTTAAAGCAATTTGAAGAAAAAGTAATAAAGCATTTTGTTGATAATGGAGCTTACAAACATTCGTATTATCATCCCGAATGGCGTAAAAATTTTGACTCGGCAATTGCATTGTTGCCTAACAAAGCATTTTTGTATCAACAACAAGCTATGCCACTTTACAAGCGTCATAAATACGAAGCAGGCAAACCTTATTTAGATAAAGCAGTTGAACTCAACAAACAAGAATATTTGCCTTATCGAGGTTTTATGAATTGCATTTTTAGAAAAAATTATCATGATGCAATTGTAGATTTTACTGAAGCCAAACGCTTATGGGGCAATGGTTTTGAAATGGACCACGAATACGATTTCTACATTGCATTGAGTTATTTGCAATTGAATAAATTTGATTCAGCAAAAATTCTTTTTCAAAAATGTATTGAAACTGAAAAAGAAAAATACGGTGCAAAATATGTGCATCAACTCAACTATTTTTATTTAGCAATTACGGAAAGTGAATTAGAAAATTATTCAATTGCAATTTCGTATTTAGATAGTTGTTTAATTCGCTATCCTAATTTTTCGGATGCACAATATTACAAGGCTTGTTGGCTAAAACATATGGATAAGAATTATGACTCAAAGCCTTTGCTGCATGTGGCTTACAACAATTCACGAGATGGCTATTCGATAACCGAAGACAATACTTTTTACGAAAAATATCCTTATCAAATGGATGATAAAAATATAAAGAGTGCTTTAAGAGATAAGTAATTTATTTTTTCATTCTTACATCCATTGCATCACGTAAGGCTTCGCCTAAAATATTGAATGATAGTACAGTGGCAAAAATGCATAAGCCTGGAAAAATTACCAACCACCAAGCCTGAAAATTTTCGCAACCTGCATTAATTAACGAACCCCAACTTACTGTATCAACAGGCAAACCAATGCCTAAAAACGAAAGCGACGATTCGATTAAAATGGCTTGTGCTACACCAAATGAAAGGCTTACCAATGCTGATGAAATAGTATTTGGCAAGGCATGACGAAAAATAATTTGCAACGGTTTTACACCCATTACTTCGGCGGCTTGCATAAATTCTGCATTCCTAATTCGTAGCATTTCGGCTCTTACAAATCTTGCAATCGATGTCCATTGAATAAAGCCAATAATAAAAATTAAATTAGTGAATGATGGTTTTGCAATGGCTGCAATACTGATGATTAAAACAATAACGGGCAGTGATACTATCACTTCAATAATTCTAACAATTATCGAATCAATGGGAATAAAAACTGGTGTTGAAAAAAACGAAATTCGGCTGATTGTTTTTTCTGCAAAAAAATAAAACAAGAAAATAATTAGTACAAAAATTATAATGCTGATGAGCAATTGAAACAAGAAAAATAAAGTAGATATAGCTAATGCATCTGATAAGCTGAACCATCGTAATTGAAAACTATAAAACCATGCTAACACAATTCCAATCAATAAAAAATAAACTGTTCCTCTTTTCATTTGCCATCTATCGTTGCCAAAATATCCAGCTATTAATCCAATAACGATTCCTAAAAATCCTGCTATCAGCATAGATAAAATACCTACTAATAATGAAATAGAAGCACCATGTATTAAGCCACTGCAAACATCTTCGCCACGTTTGTTGGTGCCTAAATAATGTTTGAATCTAAATTTTATTTGCTCTGTTTCGCCTTTAGTATTTTTAAATAATTGTTCGTCGTTTGGCGATTTATAATCAGCATTAATGATATCGGATGAATTAGGTGAATAGGCGATGAATGGAAATATGGCAGCATCAAAAGGCAAATGCTTCCAATCCATTTGTCGGCAATCAATTGTTTTTATATTTCCAGTTTCATCATAAAAATCAATTTGATTATTGGTAGTAAAAATGGGATAATAGCTGTGATTAAAAACCTTTATATAGTACGGTTGATTATTGGCAATAAATGGTGCAAGCAAGCCAATCATCAGCATTACGGCAATTAACCAAAAAGCAAAAATGGCTCGTTTGTTTTCAAAAAAATGTTTTGCAAATTTCATTTTTGTAACCTCACCCTGCCCTCTCCAATAGAGAGGGTTGGCGAATTTGCAAAACTTTTTTATTGCAGTAAAAAAATGTTTTGAAAAACTATTTAACGATATATTTTTTTGTAACATCATTTCTCAAATCGTATTCGTGGGTCGGCTATTGTATACAAAATATCGCTGATTAAAAATCCTACCATAGTTAAAAATCCTGTTAGGGTAAATACGGCTACAATCAAGTTGTAATCATGGTTTCCGATGGCTTGATAAATGGCTCTGCCCATGCCGGGCAAAGTAAAAATGGTTTCTAAAATTACCGAGCCGCCAATTACGGCAGGAAATACAGAAGCAAAAACGGTGATGATGGGCAGCAATGAATTTCTGAAAGCATGATGCCAAATTATTTTTTTTTCGGTTAGTCCTTTTGCTCTTGCCGTTCTGATATAATCTTGTTGCAATTCATTTAAAATGCCTGTTCGCATGGTTCGGGATAAAAATGCAACCGAGCCATAAGTGAAACAAATAATGGGTAAAATTAAATAGGGTACGGAATAAAAAAATCGTTGCATAAAATTTATTGAAGGCTGAAAACCCTGAATGGGCGAAACACCTGAGGATGGAAACCAATTTAAAAAATCAGGGTTGCTAAATAACATCAACAACATAGTAGCCACCCAAAACGAAGGCATGGCAGGCAATACAAAAAC
>JBEEMV010000125.1:0-6832 GCA_041192505.1 Bacteroidota bacterium | reverse complement strand
GTACCATAATTTGATAAATTAAAATCAATACCAAAATGCTGATTTAAATTATAGTTGATAGCCGTTGAATAAATATTGCGTTGTGTAGTGGCTAATTTTTTCTTCGCCACATTATCTTTTTGAATACCTATACTGCCATTAAAACTTAATTTATTTTTAAATAATCTAGTGGATAAATTCCCTGTATATTGTTCTAAATCTGTTTGAAAATAATAAGCCCCCATACTTTTATAATCGGGCTCAACTCTTCTATATTTTAAACCCGTTGAAAAATATTTATTCTTAAATTTTATTTGCGATTCAGCCGCTGTGTAAGCCACTGTTGATAGATTTATAGTTGTTATTTTATTCACCTTATCTGCAAATTTAAAATCAGATGAATCAAATTTTGGAACCGAAATATCTCTTGTGAAAATGCTTGCTGCCACTTCACTATTCCATTCTACATGTTTTTTAAACATGGTAAATCTATGTGTTAATCCCACCACCAAATTTTCAGAAGGAAGTACTTCTGTTTTTATAGGTTTGTATGGCAATGATTTTACATCATCTTTTCCTTTCACAAAATTTATATCTACAAAATTAGAGTTTGTACCCAAACCAATTTTTGCTGCCAGCACCATCCGTTTATAAGTTGGATAATTTATGCTGTTTAAATTTTGTTGAATTGTTTTTGTAGTGTCTTCGGCAACTGCTTTTTGAGCTCGGCCATACATCACACCAAATCTAAATTTCTTTGGATTTAACTCTATTCCACCACCCAAAATTGTTTGACCAGCCAACCCAAACTGACTGAATGAAACATTGCGATAACCAGCATGAAGTGTTAACCATTTGTATTGCGGCGATACGCCAATTTGATTAAATGGTTGCCTAAAATCTCGTTGTGTATTACTGAATGTAAATGTGAATGGTAATTGAAAACCATAAATACTTAAAGTAGGTGAACCGCTTATTAAATAAGCATTCCAGGGCTGCCGAGCAGGTGCTCCATTGATGCTATACAATTGTCCTTGCAATAATAAATTGCCATGCAATTCAATTGGTTTTGCTTTTGTCATTTGCTGAATGTCTTGAGCAAAAACAAAAATTGAAGGAATAAATAAAACAATAAATAGAATACTTTTTTTCAATGCTGATATAAAAATTTATCAGCCTAAAAATAGAAAAACATTACCTAATAATATGAAATTAAATTCTACTAGATTTTCAGGAAAGAAAATGAAAGACATTATTTAATCTTCAATAATCAATCTTTTAATAATTACGGTAAATTTTGTTTCGGCTTCATTCGCAGCTTTTATCACTTCTGCATGTGTAATTTTTACAGGCACATCTGTTACACCTAAATCTGTAATTACCGAAATAGCAAACACTGGCAACAACATATGTCGGGCTGCAATCACTTCGGGTACGGTGCTCATGCCTACTGCATCGCCACCAATAATATGCATATATCTATACTCGGCAGGGCTTTCGAAACATGGGCCTGTAACGCCAACATAATTGCCAATGCTACATCTAAAATTATTTTCATTAGCAATTGTCAATGCTTTTTCAATCATCGTTTTATCATAAGGTTCGCTCATATCAGGAAAACGAGTACCCAATTCATCTATATTTTTGCCCATCAATGGATTAGTAGGCAACAAACTAATATGATCTTTAATAATCATCAAATCGCCTACTTGTTGTTTGGGGTTTAAGCCGCCAGCAGCATTGCTTAAAAAAAGTTTTTTTATGCCCAAAAACTTCATTACTCTAATAGGAAAAGCAACTTGATTCATGCTATAACCTTCGTAATAATGAAATCTACCACTCATGGCTACCACTTTTTTTGTGCCAATGGTTCCAAATATTAATTTACCACTATGCCCAATTACGGTACTTATAGGAAAATTAGGAATATCAGCATATTTTAATTCGTGTATAATATTTATTTCATTTATCAATCCACCCAAGCCACTACCCAACACAATACCATAATCAGCATTAAACCCATTTATTGTAGTATTGATAAATGCTACTGTTTCATTTATTTTTTCGATAATATTTTCCATTATTTTTAAAAATTGAGCTGCAAAGAAAATGTTTATCATCCTGCTTCCCAAATAGCCCGAGTTTTTTTATTTAAAAAACATTTTGACAAGTAAAATTATTCTTATACATTTGCACTCCCAAAAAAAATAAGAGAAATGGACGCAATTAAATTCGTAAACGATCAATTAGTAACTAAAAAAGAATACGTAAGCTTTAAAGCTGGTGATAATATTACTGTTACCTATAAAATTGTAGAAGGTGATAAAAGCCGTTTACAGTCATTTAAAGGCGATGTAATTCAACGCCGTGGCAATGGCGCTACTGAAACTTTTACAGTTCGTAAAATTTCTGATGGTATTGGTGTTGAACGTATTTTTCCTGTTCATGCGCCAAGTATCGAAACTATTGTTTTAAACAAACGTGGTAAAGTTCGCCGTGCTCGTATATTCTACTTGCGCAAATTAAGAGGTAAAGCTGCTCGTATTGTAGAAGCTTAATTTCTAATCTAAAAATATATTTAAACGGCTATCCAGAGTTTTCCGGATAGCCGTTTTTAATTTCAATTCATTTTAAAAATATTATGACAAAAATAATTCTTCAACCTAAAAAACATGGCAGAATAAGTGGCGGACATCCATGGGTATATAATAATGAAATTGCCAAAATTGATGGCGAATATGTAAATGGCGATATTGTTGAAGTGTACGATCATCATCAACATTTTTTAGGAAAAGGTTATATTAATGACCAATCGCAAATTGTGGTAAGAATTTTATCTCGTAAAAGAGATGAAGTAATTGATGCCAATTTTTTTAAACAAAAACTACAAGCTGCTTGGAATTATCGCCAACAGATTGGTTATAATAAAAATTGCCGTGTGGTATTTGGCGAAGCCGATGGCTTGCCAGCATTAGTGGTTGATAAATTTGAAGATGTAATTGTAATTCAAACTTTGGCATTAGGTATTGATAAATGGAAAACCGAAATTGTAAATATTCTTGCTGAAATATTTCAAACCGAAAAAATTTATGAACGTAATGATGCATCGGTAAGAGAACTGGAAGGTATGAAACAACAAACTGGATTTTTAAAACAAAAATTTGATACCAAGTTTGTGATGAATCAGGATGGAATAAAATTTTGGGTAGATGTAGCTAACGGACAAAAAACTGGTTTTTTTCATGATCAACGCCGCAACAGATTAGCATTGCAGCCTTTTGTAAAAGATGCAACAGTATTAGATGCTTGTAGCTATACGGGTTCGTTTAGTATGTATGCTGCCAAGTTTGGCGCTGCCGAGGTTGAAGGTATTGATATTTCGGCCGATGCTGTAGAACAAGGTAAAGCCAATGCAGCCTTAAATAATTTTGCACAATGCAAATTTACCGAAGCCAATGTATTTGATGATTTAAAAAAACGAGTAGCAAACAAACAAAAATATGATGTTGTATTGCTCGACCCACCTGCCTTTACCAAAAGCCGAAGCAATTTTGAAAAAGCATTAAAGGGTTATAAAGAAATTAATTTAAGAGGCATACAGCTTACAAAACCTGGTGGTTATTTGGTTAGTAGCAGTTGTAGTCATTTTATTTATACCGAAGAATTTAAACAAGTAATTACAGATGCTGCAAGTGATGCAGGAAGAATTATAAGACAAGTTGCCTTTAATCCCCAATCGCCCGATCACCCTTTAATTTGGAATATTAAAGAAACCAATTACTTGAAGTGTGCTATTTTGCAGGTGTTGTAAAGTGATTACTATTAACAGGTTTTGCCTAAGGCGTTTTTTTACAAAGTAGTTTTGCATTAAAATGCCGTAGGCAAAAGGTGTGTAAATAATTTATACACATTCTATACATTTCCAATTTTCCTTACTGCATTATTTTTATTTTCGCAAACTCGTCAATAGTCGTTGATGAACCTAAATTTGTATGAATAAATGACAAATGGCTAATGACTTTTTCAATCGTAAATCGTAAATCAACAAATCGTAAATGACTTTCTCTCATCTTCATTGTCATACTCAATATTCATTATTAGATGGTGCTAGTAATATAGGCACTATGGTAGATAAAGCTGTGGCTGATAATATGAAAGCTGTGGCTATAACCGACCATGGCAACATGTTTGGTGTTTTTAAATTTGTAGCCGAATGTCAGAAAAAAAATATTAAACCCATTGTTGGTTGCGAATTTTATGTGGTAGAAGACCGACACAAAAAAGCTTTTACTAAAGAAAATTTAGACAAGCGTTATCATCAATTAATGTTGGCTAAAAATGCAACAGGCTATCAAAACTTAAGCAAGCTTTGCTCCCTTGGCTACATTGAAGGCTTGTACAGTAAATGGCCACGAATTGATAAAGAATTGGTGGAGAAATATCATGAAGGATTAATTGCCACAACGTGTTGCTTGGGTGCTATGATTCCGCAATACATCATGAATGAAAGCGAAGAAAAAGCCGAAGAAGAATTTAAATGGTGGTTAAATATTTTTGGCGAAGATTTTTATGTTGAATTGCAACGCCATAGCCTGCCCGAACAAGAAAAAGTAAACGAAGTATTATTGCGATTTGCAAAAAAATACAATGTAAAAACCATTGCTACTAATGATTCACATTATGTAAATCAGCCTGATAATTATGCGCATGATATTTTATTATGTGTAAATACGGGTGAGTTTAAAAGTACGCCAATTGGCGATGGCAAAGCATTTCGGTTCGGTTTTCCCAATGATAATTTCTATTTTAAAACCACTGATGAAATGTCGAAATTGTTTGCCGATGTGCCCGAAGCCATCGACAATACAAATGAAATAGCAGATAAAATTGAGAAGTTAACTTTAAAAAAAGATATACTGCTGCCAGCTTTTCCTATTCCTTCTACATTTAATAATGCAGATGATTATTTGCGCCATTTAACTATGGAAGGCGCTATGCGTAAATATTCAACTATTGATACCGAAACCGAAGAACGATTAAATTTCGAATTAGAAACCATTCGCAAAATGGGTTTTGCTGGTTACTTTTTAATTGTGAGTGATTTTATTAGAAAAGGAAAAGAGATTGGCGTAATGGTTGGGCCAGGACGTGGCTCTGCCGCTGGTTCGGCGGTAGCTTTTTGTATAGATATTACCAATATCGACCCTATAAAATACAATTTACTATTTGAAAGATTTTTGAATCCTGATAGAAAATCAATGCCCGATATCGACACTGATTTTGATGATGAAGGCAGACAAAAAGTGATTGATTATGTGGTTGAAAAATATGGTAAGAATCAGGTGGCTCAAATTGTTACTTATGGTACAATGGCTGCCAAATCGAGCATTAAGGATGTTGCAAGGGTAATGGAATTGCCATTAAATGATGCTAATGCTTTAGTAAAATTTGTGGCTGATAAACCAGGTACATCGTTGAAACGCTTGCTGAATGCACCTTTAACAGGCAAAGATTCATTAGAAGAAAAAGAAGAATTAAAACAAGATGATATAGCGAATGCAAAACGACTTCGTGAAATAAGGGCTGGTAGCGATTTACAAGCAAAAGTTTTGCAACAAGCTGAATTTTTAGAAGGCTCGGTTCGTAACACAGGCATTCATGCAGCAGGTATCATCATTGCCCCAAAAGACTTAACAGAATTGATTCCTGTGTATATTCAAAAAGATTCGCCGCTTTGGGTTACACAAATTGAAGGCACCATGATTGAAGATGCTGGTGTAATTAAAATGGACTTTTTAGGTTTAAAAACATTAAGCATTATTAAAAATGCGTTGCAATTAATCGAGCAAAATCATGGCGTAAAAATTAATATTGATACCATTCCGTTAGATGATAAAACCACTTTCGATTTGTATCAAAGCGGTAATGTATGTGGCATTTTTCAGTTTGAAGCCGACCATGTACCCGAAATTTTAAAACGGATGAAACCCAATACATTGGATGATTTAATTGCACTGAATGCTTTGAATCGACCAGGGCCACAAGAATATATTCCGAATTATATTAACCGAAAACATGGCAAAGAAAAAGTAGAATACGATTTGCCCGAGTTAGAAGAATATTTAAAAGAAACTTATGGCATTACGGTTTATCAAGAACAGGTAATGTTGTTAAGCCAATCTATAGCAGGCTTTAGCAAAGGCGATGCAGATGTATTGCGAAAAGCAATGGGTAAAAAACAATTGGATGTGTTGGAAAAAAAGAAAGAACAATTCATCACAGGTGGCATGGCAAAAGGTCATCCAAAAGCACCATTAGAAAAAATTTGGACTGATTGGACAAAGTTTGCACAATACGCTTTCAACAAATCTCACTCGGCTTGTTATGCTGTGGTAAGTTATCAAACTGCATATTTAAAGGCACATTATCCGCATGAATTTATGGCGGCATTGCTCAATAACTCGGCAAGCATTGATAAGATTACCTATTTTATGGAAGAATGCAAGCGCATGAATATTGATATTTTAGGACCCAATATTAATGAAAGCGGAAAAGAATTTTTGGTAAACAAAGCTGGTAAAATTCGATTTGCATTAAGCGGCATTAAAGGTTTGGGCGATGCGGCGGTTGAAGGTATTATGTTGGAACGTAATAGCAAAGGCGCTTTTACCTCTTTTTTTGATATGATGAAACGAGTAAATTTACGAACCACCAACAAAAAAAGTTTAGAAGCATTGGCCATGGCTGGCGCATTAGATGATTTTAATGCAGGACATCGTGCACAATATTTTGAAATTGGAAAAAATGAAGGCACATCATTTATCGAATCTTGTATTCGTTGGGCTGGGCAAGT
>JBEEMV010000124.1:0-2992 GCA_041192505.1 Bacteroidota bacterium | reverse complement strand
TACTCTGTTGTAAATAAATTTTAAACTCAACTTTCCGATGCGTTCTTTCGGTAATATTATCCAACACAGTATCCACCATTTGTTTGTTGGGCATGGTTACAAAAGTTTTATTATCTGTTCTTATTCTTGTACTTCTAAATCCAACACGTTCAACCACACCTGTTACATTTCCTACTTGTATAGTATCGCCTACATGAAATGGTTTATCTAAAAAAATAGTAAACGACCCAAATAAATTTTCTAAACTTTCTTTGGCTGCTAAAGCTAAAGCCAAACCACCAATGCCAATACCAGCAATAATACTGGCTACATTCAGTTTGTAAATAGCGCTTAAAATAATGATGATAGAAACAATACAAATTACAACCTTCGAACTATCTTTTATAAAGGGTACAATTTGTTCATCTACTACACTATCATGCGATGAATATTTTTGATAAAAAACAAAACTTAAAAAATCTATAATTCGCAATACAATCCAAGTAATGGCAAATGCGCCAGCGGTTTTTAGTATATCATTTAAAATAATTTTTAAATCAAAATCTTCATTTTGTAATTCTAAATGAGTTGGATAATGCAGTGTTTTAAAAGCATAATAAACAGTAATAAATAAAATCAGAAATTGAAATGGCTTGCTTAGTAATTCAGTAAATTTTTGAGTTTCGTTATCGTTCGAAAATTTACGAAATGGGCGATAAGTTATTTTGCCTAAAACAACCGAAATATATTTTTTTAAAATAACTGCCAATAAAATAAGCACCACAAATTTCAGCCAATGTTCAATTGTATTATCTAAAAAAACATAACTAAGTATTTGATTCATAATCGAAAAATTTGAAGCACAAAAATGATGAAAAAAAAATCAAGAAATGCAGTACTTAAAATCTTATTATAATTTAATTTCAATTATTATTTTTGAGTAATAATTTAAACATCTAAAACCAATTTATCAAAATGAAAACTTTTTTAAAAGTATTAAAATGGATAGGCATTGTAATCGTAGGATTAATTGCCATTAGTTTTTTGTTGCCATCAAAATCACACATCGAACGGTCATTAACGATGAAAGCCGATGCAGCTACAGTATATGATTTGGTAAATAATTTACACAAATGGGAAATGTGGTCGCCGTGGCATGATATGGATCCAAATATGAAAATAAAATACAACGAAATTGAAAGTGGCAAAGGCGCTAAATACGAATGGACAAGTGAAAATAGAAATGTAGGTAATGGCTCGTTGGAGATTTTAGATGCGAAAACGAATGAAGAAATTTCGACCCAAATGCATTTTGGCGAAATGGGAAATCCTACAGCAAAGTTTATTTTTAAAACCGAAAAAGAAGGCACAAAAGTAACTTGGGCATTTGATGGCGACTGCGAAAAAATGCCATTTTATATGATTCCGATGTGCAGATATTTTAATTTATTTATGGATAAAATGTTAGGACCCGATTTTGAAAAAGGTTTGAAAAGATTAGATTCAGTATCCACATCAACACCTAAAATAGTAGAAGGAAAAGTAGAAACGATTAGCGAAGTTGAAGTGCCCAATCAAAATTGTATTACCCTTAAAGGCGAAGCTAAAATGCAAGATATTGGTAAAACATTGGGCGAATTATATGGTAAAATTCAGGCTAAGATTGCTGAAAATAAATTAACAATGGCTGGGCCACCTTGTGCTATGTATCCCGATTATAAACCAGGCGATGCTCAAACAAAAATTGTTGCTTGTATACCTACCGATAAATTATGCAAAGGCAAATGTGATGAAGGCATGAAATGCATGGAATGTAAGGCAAGCAAATGCGTAAAAGCAAAATATTTAGGACCATATGAAAGCAATCATATTGCTTATGAAGCTATACAAAAATACATAACCGAACATAAGTTAACAATGAGTGGTGATATGCCTTGGGAAGAATATGAAAATGACCCAATGACAGAAAAAGATCCATCAAAATTTATTACCAATGTATATTGGCCAATAAAATAAGAATAGATAATTCTGAAAAATAAAAAGCGGCAGCATCAAATAGATACAGCCGCTTTTTGTTTTTTTAGGGTGATTAGAAGTTGAATATAATTTTAGTATTCATCTTCATTAAATAAAAAATCATCTTTGGTTGGGTAATCAGGCCAAATGTCTTCAATGCTTTCATGCAATTCGCCATCATCTTCCAACTCCTGTAAGTTTTCAACCACTTCAACTGGCGAACCCGAACGAATTGCGTAATCAATCAATTCATCTTTTGTAGCCGGCCAAGGAGCGTCTTCTAAATGCGATGCTAATTCTAGTGTCCAATACATTCTATATACTTTTTTTAAATTTTCCGCAAACTTAACTTAATGAATGTGAAAAACAAATATTGTGAATTAAAATTTGTGTAAAATATTTTTTTTATTTTTTTGCTAATTCGCCTTTTAGCCAATCTATCACTTTTACTTCCGTACAATCAAAATCTCTAAGCACCGATAAATGCCAACTAATCCAATCGCCAACATGTATCAAATATAATGCTCTTTCAAGGTACGATGTGCCTTTGCTCCATACTTCAACTATGTTGGGTGTATATTGCTTAAATATTTTTTTATTCAATTCTATTCTTGTTTGCGATCTGCTAAAATCTTCTTTATTTCTGAAAATTATTACCACTAAATTTTCATCTTTTGTTCGCCAACCTACTAATTCATTGTGGTTCATTTCGGGTAAAATATGATGCCAGCAAAGTTGTTTCCCGTTTTCATTCACTTGCTGCCTAAATCTTACTGCCACTGCTTCCATGCCATTGATAGCATAAATAATAGGCATTTTATCAAACATTTTTTTAGCAATAGTTAATGATGATTTTTGAATATTTTTCGATTCTTTTTTTAATAAAGAAACTGTAGTAGTTAATTCGGCTTGAAAATTTATTTTTACTAATCTATGTTGTTTTAAAACATATAATTGTTGAATAAATGAATACCCCAAACAAGCTCGTGGTGGCATT
>JBEEMV010000123.1:0-35201 GCA_041192505.1 Bacteroidota bacterium | reverse complement strand
TTTTAAAAATCGATGCAAGATAATTAATCATTCATTTTTACCTTTGTTGTATGTCGAAAAAAATAATCATAGCCATTGATGGATTTTCTTCTTGCGGAAAAAGTACAGTTGCACGTCAGCTAGCAAAAGAATTACAATATATTTATGTTGATTCTGGTGCTATGTATCGTGCTGTTACTTTATATTTTATGCAGCATAAAATTGATATTGAAAACATAGATGAAGTAATGGCTGCTTTGCAAAATATTCATATTCATTTTGAATTAAATAACGAAGCCAAGCCTGAAATATTTTTGAATAATAAAAATGTTGAGAAAGAAATACGAACCATGGAAGTTAGCAATTTTGTTAGCCCAGTAAGTGCTTTAAAACCTGTACGTGATGCAATGGTGGCTCAACAACGAAAAATTGGCGCTACAAAAGGCATTGTGATGGATGGCAGAGATATTGGCACCACAGTATTTCATGATGCTGAATTAAAAATATTTTTAACCGCACATCCAATTATTAGAGCACAGCGCCGTTATGATGAATTATTAAATAAAGAAGAAGTGGTAACGCTTGATGAAGTGATTACCAACTTAGCACAACGAGATAGAATTGATAGCACAAGAGCCGAAAGTCCTTTGCGAAAAGCCGATGATGCCATTGAAGTAGATAATAGTAATCTTACCCCCAATCAACAATTACATTTATTGGTTGAATTGGCTGAAATGGTTATTAATACTGATTTCAGCTTGGGTAAAAAACAATTAGAGGTAGAAAAATTTTTAGTTAAAAAATCTTTTTAAGAAATGAAATCATTCAACGTACCTATTACTTATAGAAGCTCGTTAATTACAAATATTAAAAACCGCCGCAAGCAAGATGATAAATTAAAGAAAGATTTTTCGCCTACCGAATTAGATTTTGGTGCTGTAAAAATTTTATTAGCTCGTCATTTTGGTTTTTGTTATGGGGTTGAAAATGCTATTGAAATTAGCTTTAGAGCCGTAGAAGAAAACCCCAACAAACGTGTTTTTTTATTAAGCGAAATGATTCACAACCCACAAGTAAACAATGATTTGTTGAACAAAGGCGTAACTTTTTTACAAGATACATCGGGCAAAGAAATTATTGCTATTGAAACATTAACGGCTGATGATATTGTAATTATTCCTGCATTTGGTACTACATTAGAAATTGAAAATCGCTTAACTAAAGCTGGTATTGAGCCACATAAATACAATAGCACATGCCCATTTGTAGAACGAGTTTGGAACAAAGCCGAACAAATTGGCGAAAAAGGTTATTCCATTATTATTCATGGCAAACCTAATCATGAAGAAACCCGAGCCACATTTAGCCATAGTAAATTTCATACGCCATCAGTAGTGGTAAAAGATATGAAGCAAACCATTGAGTTGGCAAAATATATTACTGGCGAAAAAAATGCAGATGTTTTTTATACCGAATTTAAAGGGCAATTTAGCGAAGGTTTTGATATTAGAAAAGATGTACAAAAAATTGGTGTGGTTAATCAAACCACCATGTTAGCATCTGATACACAAGCCATTTCAGATTTTTTGAAGAATGTAATGATTAAATATTTTAATCTTTCGGCTGATAATTTAGCTGAACGATTTGCTGATACCCGTGATACACTTTGCTATGCTACTAACGATAACCAAACGGCTGTAAGAGGCATGTTGGAATATGATGCCGATTTTGCCATAGTAGTGGGTGGATACAACAGCAGCAACACATCGCATTTGGTTGAATTATGCGAAGAACAATTACCTACTTTTTATATATCAAATGCCGATGAAATAATTTCGGCTGATGAAATACACCATTTCAATTTTCATGAAAAGAAAAAAGAAATTACCTACGATTTTATACCCCATAAAAAACAAATTACTATTATGCTTACCAGCGGTGCAAGCTGCCCCGATGCTGTGGTAGAAAGTGTAATTGAAAAAATTACTAGCTTAATTGATGGATGCAAAAGTGTTGGAGAAGTGTTTTAGAAAAGAGTAAGTATTGGCTATGCCATTAAATATATGATGAATGAATAATCTTGCAATTAATTACACAAGTAAAATAAAAACTAAGGATATTCTAATGTACAGAATTGCTCCAATTTTGATTATTGCTTTTGTAACAGTTCAAATATTAGAGAACATAACACTAATATCAATTATTGATTTTTTAATGATTTTAATTTTAGTGTTTTATAAAATCACAACAATTACAATTACAAGCGACGCTATAATTATCAAAAAAAAAAGTTTATTTTTTTTACTTTCTTCAAAAAAAATATTTGCCATTAAAACGATAAAAAAAATTTACATTAATAGTGACATAAATTATATTCAAAGTAGCAATGGAACTCCTATGGGTGTTGATACCAACAAAATTATTATTGAATTATACGATGATACAAAAAATGAATTTATACTAAACATCAGCAAAAAAGAACTAGAATACTTAAATGAAAAATATTTTCGCCAAGGTTCGTGTCTGCACAAACATTAATTATTTAGGTTATTGAATACACTAACCATGCAAAAACTAAATAATTTCATTTATTGAACCTGCATCCAAAATATCATTATCATTTAGGTTAGTTTTTTTAGAAAAATAATATTTCAAATATTTATATAACCCTAGAACGGTTAAAATTCCTAAAGGCATAGCCATCAATCCTAATAATATATCTGGTGTTGTTTCAGCAAAATCAGATTTTAATACTAGCGCCACTATTCCAATTATTACGCCACCCAAAAAAGTTCCACCATAGTAAGCAGCAATTCCTAATAATCCAAATACCCATTTGTTTTTACCATTATCAAAGGCTAATTCTGAATAATATTTCCAGATATAGTAAAGAAAAATAATACCTAACATAAGTTTAATTTTTGGATTGTAAATAATAGATAACCATCATTGTTTTACGATTTTATTTAGCTTGTTATTTTTAAATGTTAATGCCACATCATTTAGCCAAACAGTATCTTTATCAAAATTCATGGCATCAAAAAGTATATCTTTTTGTAATACATTTTTTATTTGTGATTTCGAAAAATCTGTTTCATTTATAATTTTTGTTAAATTGTCAAGGTCGTTTTCTGTTTTATTATAACCATCCCTCATATATGTAATGGTAACAGCTTGATCAATGATTGAATAAATACCAATTCCTGCTATTAAAAATAGCATTGTGATACAAATCCAAAAAGCAATTTTCCATTTATTCATAAACATTTTTTATCCAATAATTTAAAACGATTTACATCCACCAACATCATTGTACCTGTGTTTTTCGCTTTCGCAATCATACATAAATACATAGCTTATGTAGGCAAACGAAATAAAATAATAATCCTTACTGGCAGGGTTACCTCTTACTTGATCGGTAGGGTTATTATTCGGGTATTTATATTTTCCTGGAAAAGACGCCGCAACAGATGTTGGCCCTTTTTCTTCCAATAAAATAGCAGGGTTTGGATAAGTTTTACTCACATCATCAATATAATCGGTAAATGTTTTTCGTAAGCCCATTTCAAAACCAATAATTATTTTTTTTAAAGGAATAAATTTTATACCTACACCAACAGGAATAGAGGGTTGATTTATCCAATATTTTTTTCTGTTAGGATAAGCCGAAGTACCTTGTCCTTCGGTGCTTAGCGCTCTTAAATCGCCATATTTATTGCTTGGGCGAAAATGAAAAAGAGCAATACCAATTGTACCATACAACGACCAATTATATTGTCTGCAAGCCGTAAATTCAGGATAATTATATTCCAACATCAAAGCATATTCTTTTAATGGCGATTGAAAATTTAAATTTCGAGCTATTAAATTGGCTTTGTTATAGGCATCATTGCCCGATAAATTGCCTTGGCTATATTGAAATTTGTAAACCCAATTTCTGCCACGTTGATATTTTATAAAAGCACCATACTCTTTATGAATATTTTTAAATTGAATTATACCTTTTGATAAATCGCCATAGTAATGGCTTTCGCCCAAATGCAAACCCACCTCAAATGCTGTGTAACGAGTAGAAACTCGTTTTGATTTTAATAAATCAGATTCAGCAAAAATTAGTTGAGGGAAAATGAAAAGGCACAACAATAGAATATTATTTTTCATAATAATAAAAATTTAATGGATACGAATTTAAGGTTTATACGAATGAGAAAAAAAAATGTTAGTTACCTAGCATTGTTGATTGTGGATTTTTTATTCATTTATAAAAACTTAAGTAGTTTTACGTACTAAAATACACGATTATACAATTATTAATAAAACCGAATATTTATACATTTATTGCACAGTTATGGTTGCTCTTTTGTATAAAAGTTTGCGCCATATAATTAACCAACTTAAACCACTGTTAAATTGAAATATAGTAAATATATTTTATTGCTTTTTATGTTCAGCTTTTTTGCTTGCCAATCAAGCAGTAGCACATCGCATCAAATAGTGTCGAAGGTGTTTAATCCTGATCAATTAAAAACAGGCAAAGTGTTATCGGCTGTGCCAATTCACACTAATCCATCTCATTCTTATTGCATTTATTTACCTACTAAAAAAATCGAAAATAATAGGTATAATATTCTTGTGTTTTTCGACCCACATGCCGAAGCTTTAAAAACAGTAAATAAGTATAAAAATTTAGCAGAAAAATATTCTTGCATTTTAATTGCCAGTAGCAATTCGCAAAATGGAATGGATATGAATGACACAAAAATTATTGCTGAAGAATTAGTGAATGAAGCTATTGAATATTATCAAGCTGATGAAAATAAAATTTTGCTTTGTGGGTTTAGTGGTGGGGCTAAAGTGGCTATCAATGCAGCATTAGAGATAGGTAATATTTCAAGAGTGGTGTATTGTGGTGCTGTAATTCCGTTTCAAAATTGCAATCATAAATTATCATTGCTTGGTTTTGCTGGTAAAAAAGATATGAATTATAGCGAAGTGGTAAGCGCTGGTATGATTAAATCGTCGGGCAATGTAAATAACTATTGTGTTGAGTGGAATGGAAAACACGAATGGCCTGATTCTGCTACATTCGAACAAGCATTTTATTTTATTAATAATGATTATTTGAAATTGCAGTTGATGAAAATTGATGATGCAAAATTAAAAATACTTGAGCAAGAACAAATGCTGCATCAAAAATATATTACCGATTTACAAACAAAAGATGAAAATTATTGGCAAACCGAGATTAACAGATTGAATACTGCACAGGATGAAACAGGCTTAAATCAAAGGCTGTTGGGCTATATTTCATTAATGTGTTATTCTATTTCAAATCAAATTTTGCATCAAGGCGATGCTTCATCTGCTCATAAAATTTTAAATATTTATAAACTTGCCGACCCTACAAATCCTGATTGTGATTATTTCTTTGCGTTAATGTATGCCAAAAAAAATCAACCCGATGGCGTTTTTCTTTCATTAAACAATGCAATAAAAAATGGTTTTAAGGATGAGCAAAAAATAAAATCTGACCCTATTTTGATTAACTTTATTCAGGATAAACAGATGAATGATTTAGTAGCAAAAATTAAGCGATAATTTATTCCTGTTGCTCGTAAAATGTATCTGCCAGTAGGTTTCCACCATCAGCAGCTTGTGTAGCTAAAAAATCGCAGCGCTCATTTTCAGGGTGATTATTATGTCCTTTTATCCATTTGAATTTTATATTATGATTGGGGTAAACTGCTAAAAAACGTTTCCATAAATCAGGATTTTTTACGCCTTTAAAACTTTTTTTTATCCAACCATAAATCCATTTTTTCTCAACTGAATCCACCACATATTTCGAATCGCTGGTAACTATCACATCTGCATTGGCAACTTTAATAGTTTCTAAAGCCACTATTACCGCTAATAATTCCATTCTGTTATTTGTAGTTTTTTTATAGCCCTGCGATAATTCTTTTCTATGTTTGCCACTAACCATAACTGCTCCATAACCACCTCTGCCAGGGTTTCCACGGCTACTTCCATCTGTGTATATATAAATCATAAGGCAATAAAAGTAAAAAACATTTTAAGTTTTAAACTAATTATTCAAACAATTTTAAGCAATTTTGAGTTTATCATTTCAAAATAAAATAAACGCATGTTACAATCAGCAGTACATAACAAAGGCAGTAGATTATTTATTATTCTGGGTGGATTTTTTATTGCCAATGCATTAATAGCCGAGTTTATGGGCGTTAAGCTTTTTACCCTCGAAGGCTCATTGGGCTTGCATCCTGTTAATTGGAATTTTTTTGGAAATGCCTTTAGTTTTAATCTTACAGCTGGTGTTTTATTGTGGCCTGTTGTATTTATTATGACAGATATTATTAATGAATATTTTGGCGAAAAGGGCGTAAAACTATTATCGTATTTAGCCGCAGCATTATTGGTGTATGCTTTTGTGATGTTGTATTTAGGCATCCAACTAAAGCCTGCTGGCTTTTGGATTGAAAGTAAAAAAGCAGTTGGTGTGCCCAATATGAATGATGCTTACCAACAAATTTTCGGGCAAGGAATTGGAATAATTATCGGTTCGCTTTCAGCATTTTTAATAGGGCAAGTGGTTGATGTAATAGTGTTTCATCGCATTAAAAAAATGACTGGGGAAAAACATATATGGCTTAGAAGTACAGGCAGCACAATAGTTTCGCAGCTTATAGATAGTTTTGTAGTATTGTTTATTGCCTTTTATTTATACCCACGTTGGGCAAATTATCCACCCGAAGCTCAATTTTCTTTTAGCTTAGTAATGACTATTTGTGTGGGCAATTATATTTATAAATTTTTAGTAGCCGTTATTCTTACCCCACTATTATATGTGGTGCATAATGCAGTTGAAAAATACTTAGGAAGTGCATTGGCTACCGAAATGAAACAAATGGCAATGAAGGATGAAGGGTAGAGAAAAGTTACTAGTGGTTAGTAATTAGTTTTTAGTAAATATAATTTTGAATGAATGAAAATTGCTTGTATAAATTTTATTGCATTACTCCTTATTTGTTCAACTAAAATTATTGTTGCACAAAGCGATACAACACTTTTTTATTCCAATTATAATTCGCCATTGCCTAATAATAATGTAACAGATATTATTATTTCGAAAGATGGTAAAACCAAATGGATAGCCACTTGGGGCGGTGGTATTACAAAATTTACAGGTAAAAATTGGCAAACTTTCAACACCAAAAATTCTGCTATCAGTTCCGATTTTATTAATGAAATAAAACAAGATAAACTAAACAATATTTGGCTGGCTACTAATCAAAAAGGAGTCGATAAATTTGATGGAAAAAAATTTACAAACTATTCTATCGGGCAAACAAATACTATTTTAAGTATTGCGGTAGGTAAGGATGAAAATATTTTTGTTGGTACGTACAATGAAGGTTTGTATGAAATAAAAAACAATACCGTAATAAAAATTTGGGGTGGCGAAGATGCCTTGAAATACGCTATACAAGCTATTTGCTTTGATAATAAAAATACAATTTGGATAAGTACTGGCAAAGGAATTTATTATAGCAGCGATAAAATTCATTTCCAAAAAATGATAATTGATTCAACACAAAAAAGACAAAAAGTAAACTTTGGAATAGCTGCTGATAGCAAAGGAAACGTTTGGTGTGCTACATTTCCAAACGGAACTTTACAAAAATGGAATGGAAAAAGCTGGGAAATTTTTGAAGAATCTGCCACTAAATTTTTAAAAGATAAATCATCAAACCCCAGTAAAGAATATTTTAAACATGCGTTTTATATTGATAAAAACGACAACGTTTATTTATCATCGCAACGCAATAGCCTAATGCGTTTTGATGGTTTAAATTGGATTTCATTAACCGATAAACAGCAAAACAAATCAGTAATTGCAGCCGTTGCTGTTGATACATCGGGCAATATTTTTTCGGGTAGTTGGGGCAATGGAATGATGCAATTACATCCTCAACCTACTAACAATTTTAGTGCTACCGAAATTTCAAAATTGATAAACAGAAAAGTAACAGATGTTTCTTTTGTTACTACCAAATCAACAAAAAGTACCATTGCTGTATATGACCACGGAATAGTTGATGGCGATGAAATTTCATTGTATGTAAATGATATTTTGATGATTGAACATTACACACTTACTGCTGAAAAAAAAGTTTTTGAAATAAATTTGCAACCACATTCTGAAAATAGAATTGTATTAGTGGCGCATAATGTAGGCACTCAACCGCCAAATACCACCAGCTTAATTTTAACGTTAGATGGCAAAAGCAAACGCTATGATTTGAATAATGATTTGAAAAAAAGTGTAGCTATAGTTGTAAAAACTGATTAACTATTTTTTCTCTTTAAATAATTTCTGTACTTCGTAATAGGCTTTCTTTTTATTGCCATAATAATCAATCAAACCCCAACTTGCGCCAGGCCAAGGTTCATTCAATTGCCATAAAATTGTCCCCATACATCTAGGTTGAGCTTTCATGTGTGCTTCTATAGCAGTTTTCAAAGCATCTGCTTGTAATTGTTGTGTGGCATTGATATAATCTTCAAATTCTTTGATAGTTGGATTTGTATAGTTTTTAGCAGACCAAGTTGAATCCATTGCATCTGGATTTCCTTTACCATATTCAGGAATTACTTTTCTGCCTTTTACCAATCCACCATTTACTTTGAAGCCATAATATTTTAAATAGCCATCTAAATTTTCAAAACCTGTTGGATGTTTTTGATGATTGCGCATGGCAACAGAATTGATTCGTAAAGAAGAATCTGGTGCAAATTTTCTAATCGTTTCTAAGCAGGGCAAACTTTGCATACCATATTCGCTGGCAAAACGAGGCACACGTTTTTTGTACATTTCATAAGGTTCCATTCCCCACCAAACGCCCCAGTAGTGGCTATCTCCATCCGTTAAGCTTTCTTTATGTCCCCAACCGAATTTGGGAGAAGTAGAAATATAATTATCATCCTCATAAAAAATATCGCCTTTCAAACCTTGTGTTCTGTCAGCAAACATTTTGAAATATTTTTCTGATTCAGTTGTACTATCTTTTTTTGAATAGTGCAAACTTTCTTGCCAACCCCAATTTCTCAAACCTTCATCAATTTCATTATTACCACAAAACAAAACAACAGATGGATGTTTTTGCAATCTTGATTTTATTTGTTCTATCTCATCTTCGGCATTTGCAGGAAATAATCTGTACCCTGCAATTTCACCAGTAACAGAATTTGTGGTTACCAAGGAATCTTCAGGGTACAAAGCACATGCAAACATCAAATCTTGCCAAACCATTATGCCCAGTGAATCACAGAGATGGTAAAAATGCTCATCTTCATAAATTCCGCCACCCCATACTCTTAACATATTCATTCCTGCATCTTTTGCAGCAATTAAAAGATTGCGATATTTTTCGTGAGAAACTCTTGGCAAAAAAACATCAGCAGGCACCCAATTAGCACCTTTAATAAAAATAGGTTTGCCATTTAGTTTGAAATAAAATGATTCGCCGATGGAATCTTTTTGTTGGATGAATTCATATTTTTTAATGGCAAATTGAATAACAGTATCGAGACTAACATTGTAAAAATTTGTGTCCCATGCAAATGTTGAGATGTTCAACTTCAATTTATACATATTTGACACACCTTCACCATTGCACCACCACAATTTTGGTTTCTTTATCGTAATTCGAAAATTATTTATTTGATATCCTCCAACACCACTTGTGATTCTTGAACTATGTATAGTGTCTTTTTGTCCATTAAGTTCATAGTTTAATATTATAGGCCCTTTTCTAGGGCAAAGTATTTCATGCCTTTCTTCAATACCTAAATTCAACTCAACTATTGCAGAGTCTACATCTTTATTCGATAAATTCTCTTCCCAAATGTTTCTTAAAATAATATTATTCCATCCAATTATTTTTACTCCTTTCCAAATTCCACAACCTAAAAATCTTGGGGCAAAGTCCCATCCAAATTGGTATTGTGCCTTGCGAACAAAAACTCTTTCACCTTCGGGTAATGAATAACCATGTTGTTTTTCAAATTCGGATTTTAATTTTTTAGCCTCCTTAATTGTAGAATGAAAAACGATTTTGAGTTTGTTATTTTTCAATTTCAATTCATGTTTTACATCTTCATTCCATTTCACAAACATGTTATCTACTACGATTATTTTTTCATCATTCAAATACACATCGGCATAGGTATCTAAACCATCAAATTGCAATTCAATATTGTTTTGTTTATACAAATTTGAATCTACATCAAACGTAGTTTCATACACCCAATCCAAAGTATCAATCCATTGCAAACGTTTTTCATTATCGGCATAAAATGGGTCGGGGATTAATTTATTATCTAATAAATCTAAATGAATAGTGCCAGGAACTTTGGCTGGAAATTTAATTCCAGCTTTTCCAATTTCACTATTTGTGGTGCAATAAAATTTCCATTGCACTTTATCGCTGTTTAACGATTGTTCAACGCTTTGTGCGTTCGCCAATATGGTTTGAAAAAAGATGATTAAAATGGTAAGGTTTTTTTTCATTAACAAAGCAATTGAAATTTTAATTTTTTATTCCTACTAAAAAACACCTAATACTCGTTACATTAGCATACAATTTTACGCAACTAATTTACCAATGTTAAATCATTTAAAAAATATTTTCAAAAACAAAGTCATTCAATTTGCTCTAATAGGCTTAATTGTGGGGCTTTGTAGCTTTGAAGCTGCTGATTCTTATTTCGAGCTGAATAAAAATTTAGATATTTTTCAATCGCTTTATAAAGAGTTAAATACAAATTATGTTGACCCTTTAGACCCTGATAAATTAGTAACAACGGGCATTGATGTAATGCTTGAATCGTTAGACCCATATACTAATTTAATTACCGAAGATGATTTAGATAATTATAAATTTCAAACCACTGGCAAGTATGGTGGCATTGGTTCGCAAGTTCGTGATGAAGGCGAATACATTGTAATTGCTGAGCCTTATGAAGGTTTTCCTGCACAACGAAATGGACTTCAAGCTGGTGATATGATTATGAATATTGATGGAACTTCATGCAAAAATAAATCAGTATCGGATGTAAGTAAACTGCTGAAAGGCATTGCTGGTACAAGTTTTAAGATAACTGTAAAACGCCCAGGCAGTAATGATGAAATTACAAAAGATATTAAACGAGAAGAAATTGCTATCAAAAGTGTATCGTATGTTGGTATGATAAATGATGAAACAGGCTACATAAAATTTTTACAATTTACAGATGAATGTTCGAGACAAATGGCTGATGGAATTAAAGAATTGAAAAAGAATAATCCGAATATGAAATCGTTGGTAATTGATGTAAGAGGCAACCCTGGTGGATTATTAAATGAAGCGGTAAACATTGCGAATTTATTCATACCAAGAGGAAATGAAATTGTAAGTACAAAAGGCAGAATGGATGAATGGGCAAAAAAATATAACGCTTTAAATATGCCTTTGGATGCTGAAATGCCATTAGTAATTTTAGCTAATCATGGTTCAGCAAGTGCTTCCGAAATTTTATCAGGTGTAATTCAAGATTATGATAGAGGTGTAATAATTGGGCAGCGTACTTTTGGTAAGGGCTTAGTGCAAACTACAAGACCACTTGCTTATAATTATAAATTAAAAATTACTACTGCTAAATATTATATACCAAGTGGCAGATGTATTCAGGCTTTAGATTATTCGCACAGAAATGCAGATGGCAGCGTAGGTAAAGTACCCGATTCATTAAAGCATGAATTTAAAACAAAAAACGGACGTAAAGTATTTGATGGTGGCGGTATTGAGCCTGATATTAAAACAGAAGAAGTTGATTTAAGTAAGTTAGCCGAAGAATTATTATTGAAAAATATTTTATTTGATTTTGCAACCAATTATAAAATAAATCACTCTTTTATTTCATCTGCAAAACAATTTAGATTAAGCGATTTCGAGTTTGATGAATTTGTAAAATATGCATCAACAAAAAATTTCGAACATCATTCAGAAAGCGAAGAAGCAATAGACGAGTTTAAAAAACAAGCCGAAAAAGAAAAATATTTGGATGATATAAAATCTGAATTAGAAGCTTTAAAAACAAAATTAAACCGTGATAAATCGCAAGATATTTATCATAACAAAAAAGAAATAAAAGAACTATTAGAAAACGAAATTGTATCGAGATATTATTACCAAAAAGGCAGAATGGAAGCAGACTTTAACAACGACCCAGATATTTTAAAAGCGTTGGAAATATTGCAGAATAAAACTTTGTATAATTCATTGCTTGCTACAAAAAACAAATAATATATTTTAAAAACAAAAATGAAAATTAACACTTCAACATTATTGATACTATTCACTTTTGCATCCTGCTTTTTAGTTATTTCATGTGTAAAAAGGCAAGCGAAATTGGTTAAGGTAACTACACCCATAACTGTTGTAGATACGTGTTCATCAATTAGTTTTTCGAAAACAATTTTGCCAATGGTTATTACCAATTGTTCAAGCAGTCAAGGTTGCCATGGTAACGGCTCAAGCCATGTGGCTTTAGTAGATTATGCAAGTTTGAATACTGAATTTACAACTCATAAATTAACGTATACCAATAATGCCATTTTAGGAAAAGGGTTAGATATGTCTACCCAAGAAGCTTCATTAAGTACTTCGCAAATCAATCAATTTATATGTTGGTTGAAAAATAATGCGCCCAATAATTAAGTAATTTATTTGGAACAACAATTGCCTTAACTTATCTTAAATATATTAATCATGAAAAACATTATCGCCTCGTTTTTGCTTTTATTAGCCATTAATTTTACAAGCCATGCACAAGATGTATTTACTACTAATACTGGTGTTGTGTCATTTTTTTCAGAAACATCAATGGAAAACATTGATGCTGTTTCGAAAGTAGCATTAGCTGCTGCAAATATTAAAACTGGTAAGGTTTTCTTTAAAATAAAAAACACTTCATTCCATTTTAAAAGCTCGTTAATGGAAGAACATTTTAACGAAAACTATATGGAAAGTGAAAAATATACCCACTCCATTTTTAATGGTGAAATTGTAAATATTAAAAATTATGATTTAACAAAAGATGGAACTTATGAAGTAACTGTGCAAGGCAAAATGACGATACATGGCGCTGATAAAGATTACAGCACCAAAGGTGTAATAACTGTAAAAGATGGAAAAGTGAATTTGAATGCATCATTTAAAGTAAGAATTGAAGACCATAAAATTAAAATACCAAGTGTGGTGGGTGCAAACATTGCCGAATTTGTAAATGTAAAAGTTGATGCTACACTTGAACCCAATAAAAAGTAATTTTTCAAAACCTAAAACAACCATTAATGAAATCAGTATTAAGTTTAATAACTGCTATTTTTTTTACTACAAATTTATTTGCACAAGATGATTTAAGTGCATTATTTAAAGATGAAAAAAAATCGCACGACCCAGTGAGTGCCACTTTTAAAACATCGAGATTAAATATGAGCCACTCTATTGAAACCGTTGGTGCTCATCAATTAGATTTTAGAATATCGCATAATTTTGGCGAAATGGGTGGCGCAGGTAGTTCATCACATAACATGTATGGTTTTTATCAAATTGCAAATATTAGAATTGCATTTGAATATGGTATCAATAAAAATTTAACTTTTGGTTTAGGCTCCAGCAAAGGATTTGGCGCTGCAAAAGAATTGTATGATGGATATTTAAAATACAAATTATTACGCCAAACTATTGATAACAAAATGCCTGTAAGTGTTACCATATTAGGTGTGGCTACAGTAAGCGGAATGCATGCATCAACCGACACAACAAGTGAAGTGCATTACACATCAACTACTGAAAGATTGAGCTATTGCACACAAATTTTAATTGCTCGTAAATTCAGCGAAAAATTATCCGTTCAATTAATGCCCACCTATGTACATAGAAATTTAGTAGGCTTTGGCGATGAAAATGATTTTTTTGCAATTGGTTTTGCAGGCAGATATAAATTTACAAAACGCAGTGCAATTGTGATAGATTATTACAAACCATTTAGCGCTTATAGAACTGCATTACACAAAGCTGGCGGTTATTATAATCCATTAGGAATTGGGTATGAAATTGAAACTGGCGGACATGTGTTTCATGTAAGTTTAATAAACACAGCAGGTTTGGTTGAAACCGATTTTATAACAAACAGTCCGACAAGTTGGAGTAAAAATTTTGGTGTACGAATGGGCTTTAATATTAGCCGTTGGTTTCATATTTAGTAAAATATTCAGCTAAGCCTTCGATGGGCGATTGCTTAACTAAAGCAATTTTATAATCGAATTTTTCAGCAGCCTTTTTCAGTTCATTTTCAAAATAAAAAGCGATACTGCCCGTAGCATAAATGTTATGGGCAGTTTTGTTGTATGCCAAAATCACTTCTTCAAAAAGCAGGTTAAACTCTTTCTGAATCAGCATTTTAATATATTCGTTGTCTTTATTTTCTAAAGCAAATTTTGCAAATGAAGCCAAATATTTGCCTTGATGATTTTGATGAAAAATCACTTTTAATAATTCAGATGAAGTAGATAATTGAAAAGATAATGCAAACTCTTTTGACAATTCAATCGGCATTTTATTTCTAAAAAAATCAGCTAATAATTTTTTTCCAATTCGGCTTCCGCTGCCTTCATCACCCAATAAATAACCTAATGATGAAACTTGCTCAATAATTTTTTCGCCGTTATAAAATCCACTGTTCGAGCCTGTTCCCAGTATTAATATAATACCTTCATTTTGTTTTGCTAATCCTTTTGCAGCACCCAATAAATCGTTGGTTACTTCAATTTTATTCGATTTAAAAACATCCAATAAACTTGATTTAATTAATTCGCATTTTTCGCCAGGCGTACACCCCGAACCAAAAAAATGTATTTCATCAAATTCAATTACAGGCAATTGAATTTGCAATTCATTTTTTAAAATTTCGGCAATTTGAATTTGATTTAAAAAATAAGGATTTAAGCCTTGCGTTTTAAAATAAGAAAATTTATTTCCATCAATTAAGCACCAATCGGTTTTTGTAGAACCGCTATCAGCAATTAGTTTCATGCCTATATTATTTCGGTTTAAAATAATACGTACTAGTATGCCCAGCTATTTTTTCTTTAATGGCAAATACTTTATGTCTTAATTCTTGAACAATAAATTCATGCTTATCTGATGAAAAATAGGAAGTTCCATTTTGTACCATTTCAGATTCCTGAAACTCTAAAACATTATGCTGACTTTGAAAACTCCATTTTCCTTTATGAACTGTATTGTTAACCGCCGATTGAGTTTCGATAGTCATTGTATAATCTGCATTGATGGTGTAAATGGTAGATGTATAAGTATTGGTATACCATGATGTAGCAAGCGAATCATCAAACAAATATTTATCTACAACCCAAGTGTTTGTAATTCTTGCTTTCTTAGTTCGTAAACTAAATGATGGTCCTTCGGGATATTTTTTACACCCCGATAAAATAAAAATTACCAACAATATCAGTATAGATAAATGCCCAAATAGTTTTTTCATGTATATTTAACTTCGTTTAATTAAGCAAATTTAAAATAATCATTCATGCAATTCAGAAAAATTTTCATCCACACAATTGTACTTCTTATTTCGTTACCATTTACAACACAATTAAATGCTCAAAGCCTTACGCTGGAAAGCATTTGGAAAAACTTTGAATATACACCAAAAACCGAAGGTGGTTGGAAATGGATGAAAGATGGAAAAAGCTTTGCAGATATTACAGCCGATAGAAATGCGATTGTAAAATACGATGCAGCTACAGGAAAAGCAATAGATACTTTATTAAAACAAACGCAACTGATACCCAAAGATTCATTAAAAGCAATTCGTTTTTCCAACTTTGAAATGAGTGCTGATGAAAAGAAAATTTTAATAGCAACCGAAACGGAAAGCATTTATCGCCATTCAACAATGGAGAAAAATTTTATTTATTTTCGTGATTCAAAAAAGCTGGAAGCATTGAGCAGCAAAGGCAAACAACGCTATGCTCAATTTAGCCCCGATGGAATGAAAGTGGCATACATCATCAACAACAATATGTATTATGCTGATTTATTAGCAGATGAAATAACTGAAGTACAAATAACAAAAGATGGCGAAAAAAACAAAATTATTTATGGTGCAACCGATTGGGTGTATGAAGAAGAATTTGGCATCAATCGTGGATTTTATTGGAGCCCTGATAGCAAAAAAATATTGTACTATCGTTTTGATGAAACGAATGTGAAAGAATATGCATTAGATTATTTTGAAAAAAATAATTACCCACGAAATGAAAAATACAAATACCCAAAAGCTGGGGAAGATAATTCGGTGGTAGGTTTGAATGTTTTTGATATAGATTTTCAAAGAGAAATTTTAGCATTTATTCCCAAAGAGAATCCGCAAGAATACTATTTCCCAAGAATAGGATGGAAGGAATCCACTTCGTTTTTCTTTATAAAACTAAATCGATTGCAAAATAATTTAGAATTGCTAGATGGTAAAATTGAGATTAAAAGTGTTGATACAATTCCAAAATATGATAAGAAAGGAGAAGTTGAAGCTTATTATCCTATGTATAATTTTCAAATAAATTCTAAACAAATACTCACCGAAACCAACAAAGCCTACATTGATGTTGAAGCAAAAAAAGATTGTCCGATTTTTATCAATGGTGGCAAACAATTTATTTGGATGAGTGAACAAGATGGGTTTGAACAATTGTATTTATACAATGCTGATGGTTCATTAGTGAAGAAACTTTCTACATCTAATTTTGATGTAACGGATGTGTATGGTTACGATGAAAAAACGCAAACAATTTATTATCAGCAGGTAGGCGATAAGCCTTTTACCAAAGTATTAAGCAAATGCGATTTGAATGGAAATGAAACCAGAGATTGCTTTAAAACATTGACTGGTTGGGCTACATACGAGTTTAGCCCTACATTTGAATTGGCTATAAAAAACACTTCGCATATTAATCAACCACCAACATTTGAATTGATAAACAATGAAAACAAAACCATAAGAATGTTGGAAAACAATGATGAGTTAAAGAAAAAATTAGCTTCAAAAAATCTTCAACCTACAGATTTTTTTAGTTTTAAAACTGAAGATGGAACAGAATTATTTGGCTATAAAATTTCTCCAGTATTAAAAAAGAAAAAAGATAAATCGCCAGTATTTATGTATTGCTATGGTGGTCCAAATTCGGCACAAGTTGAAGACCATTGGGGCGGTTCAAACTTTATGTATTTTCAATTTTTAGCACAAAATGGCTACACTATTGTTTGCGTTGATAATCGTGGCACAGGCAACCGTGGTGAGGCTTTTAGAAAATGTACTTACAAAAATTTAGGCCAAATAGAAACACAAGACCAAATTAGCGCAGCCCGATATTTCAAAAAACAACCTGGTATTGATAGTAATAAAATAAGTATGTTTGGTTGGAGTTATGGTGGCTTTATGGCTACTAATTGTATGCTTCGTGGCGCTGGTGTTTTTAATGCTTGCGTAGCAGTTGCCCCAGTTACCGATTGGCGTTTTTATGATAATATTTATACCGAAAGATATATGCAAACACCAAAAGAAAATGCAGTAGGATATATGAATAGTAGTTGCATAAATTACGCCGATAAAATGCAAGGTCATTTTTTATTGATGCACGGCGGCGCAGATGATAATGTACATACACAAAACACTTACGAACTTACCAATGCCTTGATAAAAGCCGACAAACAGTACGATGAATTTATTTTCCCTAACAAAGCACATGGTATCAGTGGAGGCAATACTCGTTATTTTTTATTCAAAAAAATGACCAATTTTATTTTTGAAAATAATCCAAGTAACAACATTCAAAATGAAAAAAGAGATATAGAAAAAATTAATCTCAATAAAAATTAATGCCCACCATCATGCACTTCGCCAGCTTTAATTTTATAAATACGAGCCATTAAAACAACAGGAATAATAGCTACTAAAATTAAAGCCAATACCTGAAAGATATTGATGTAAGTAATCATGCTGGCTTGCTTAAAAACTTGCCCGTAAATCATTGTAAATGCACGAGCTTGATTTGCCACCATATCAGCGCTATTGGCTGCCATAGCTGATGTAAATGATTTTATTCTATCTAAATACAATACATTATCAGATGTAATATTGCTGATTAAATCATTATAATGTTGAGCAGTTGTTTTTTCTAAAACAACACCCATCACCGCCACACCAATACTGCCGCCCAATTGACGAATCATATTATTCAAACCCGATGCTTGCTGAATATCTTTTCCATGCAAGCCGCTTAAAGTTAAATTGGATAAAGGCACAAATAATAATCCCATTCCCAAACCACGAATCATCAATGGCCAAAAGAAATTTCCAGGACTTGTTGTGGGTGCAATTAGAAATGAACACCACCATACAAAGCCTGCAGTTAAAGCAAATCCAATGGCAATTAAATATTTTGATGGCACACCTTTTTGTAACATTCTACCCACCATTGGCATGCAAAAGCCTGTAAACAATGCACCTGGTGTGAACATCAAACCTGTGTCAGTAGCTGTAAAACCTAACCATGCTTGTACAAAAATAGGAATGATAAAAACGGTAGAAAACAAAACAACACCCATTAAAAAACTTAACGAAACCCCCAACCCAACATTGCCTCGGTTCAACACTCTTAAATCAACCACAGGATGTTCGGTGGTTAATTCTCTCCAAATAAAACCAACAATACCAATGATAGATGTTGCGAAAACCCCAATAATAAAGCGACTTTCAAACCATTCATTTCTTTCGCCTTGTTCTAAAAATAATTGTAACGAACCAATTCCTACAATCAATAAAAATATACCAAGCCAGTCGATGGATTTCTGTTTGACGACAAATGGATTGTCCTTAATAAAAATTAATGTCAAGAAAAATGCAATTAATCCAATTGGTACATTCACATAAAACAACATTGGCCATTCAAAATGGTCGATGATATAACCACCCATCAAGGGTCCTAAAGTTGGTCCCAAGATCACACCCATTCCAAACATAGCCATCGCCATTCCTAACTTTTCTTTTGGATAAATTTCTGTTAAAATAGTTTGCGAAGTAGTCATCAATGCACCACCACCAACGCCTTGAATGAATCGCCAAAAAACCAATTCCCAAATTCCCGAAGCATGACCACACATAAACGAACCAAACGTGAACAGTAAAACCGAGCCAGCGAAATACCATTTTCTTCCAAATTGCGAAGCCAAAAAACCAGACATTGGAATGATAATAATATTTGCAATCGCATACGATGCAATCACCCAACTAATTTCACTAACTGTAGCACCCAAATTGCCCATCAGTGTTTTCGTAGCCACATTCACAATCGTAGTATCCACCAATTCCAACAGTGCACAAAGCACCACAGTAATGGTAATGATTACACGTCTGTAACCGTATTCTACTAAAGCATTTGGGTCGTATTGTAATTTTGCTGTCGCCATTTTTTTTTAATTTAGAACACGAATAACACAGATTTATAATGATTAAAACGGATTTTAAAATCAGTGAAAATCTTTTACATCCGCTCAATCCGTGTGCTATGTATATTTAATTGTACTTTACTTCCACCACACAATTCATCCCAGGACTTAAACGATATTTTTCTTTATCGAAATTTTTAATCAAAATTTTTACAGGAATTCTTTGGACCACTTTTACAAAATTTCCTGTTGCATTATCAGTAGGCATCAATGAAAACTTACTACCAGCACCATCTTGAATGCTTTGCACTTCGCCTTCTAATTCCAAACCATCATAGGCATCAATCTCGATATTTGAAAGTTGACCTTGTTTGAATTTAGCAACTTGTGTTTCTTTAAAATTAGCAACTACCCAAATATTTTCTGAATCAACAATATACATGGTAGTTTGCCCAGCATTTATCAATTGCCCCATTTGTAAAGCTTTGCGGCTTACAAATCCATTATATGGCGCTGCGATGATTGAGTAACTTAAATTCAATTTTGCTAATTCTAATTCTGCTTTGCGTTGCTCAACCATTAATTGCGCAGGCTTCATTTGGCTGCTTACACCACTTGCTTGCATGGTTGAAGCCGATGATTGATTCTTGGTTGTATTCAATTGCAATTGAGCCACCTTTACCATTTTTTCTGCTGATTCTTTTTCCGCTTTTGCATTATCAAATTGCTGTTGTGTTGCACTTTTCAATTCTAATAATTTTTGGTACCTATTAAAATCTTGTGTTGCTTTCCATTGTCTTATTTGCGCAGCATCTAAATTTGCTTGTGCTGTTGCGATAGAAGAGCTTGAAACTGTTGCACTTTCATCAGCTACTTTTGAACTGATGCCACTTACATGCAAAGTAGCTTCGGCGCTTGCTAATGCAATTTCTGCCTGACGAACTTTTAATTTCAAATCGCTTACATCAAGCATTGCCAGTGTATCACCAGCTTTTACGGGTTGATTATCTTTTACAAATATTTTTGCCACATAGCCCGATGTACGAAACGACATAGGCACTACATTGGTTTCCATTTGTGCATTATCAGTACTTTCATAATGCATTGAATAGTTTACTTTTTTAACCACATAAAAAAGAATTGCCACAATCACAATGCCTGCTACAATGGGCAATACTTTATTTTTCTTTTTTGGTGTTTCGTTATTTTCCATTTTTAATTATTGTTTTAGTTTTTAAATTATTTGATAGAACACGGATTGAGCGGATGTAAAAGATTTTCACAGATAAAATCAGTTTTAATCATTTCTAATCTGCGTTATTCGTGTTCTATTGTGTTTTTATTTTTCGATAGAACGCATATACTTGTAATACGCCACCATAGCATCACACTTAGCCTGAATTTGATTTATTTGCGATTGAATACTTTGTGCATCAGCATCAATCAAATCGCTAAATAAAGCAGTTTGGTTATCAAATCTATTTTTCATGATACGCTGATTTTCTTTTGCTTGAACTAATGATTGCTCGGTTAATCTCAATTTCTTTTTTTGCAATAAATAATTTTTTTGCGTTGAAAAAACTTCCGATTTTAAACCATCATTTATTTGCTCCATAACCAATTGACTCATTTTTAGATTACTCTTCGATTCACGAATATTTGCCTTAGCTGTAAATAATTGTGTAAGATTCCAATTAAGCGTTATTCCTGCATCCCAAGTATTTTTAAATTTCCATTCGGGTGGAAAAACACGTTGGTTAGGTTGGTTATAATAATAATTAAAGCCTGCTGAAATAATAGGAAAATAAGCACTTTTAGCAATTTTCAACGAACTGTTCATGGCATCAGCTCTTAATTTTGCACTCATCCATTCGCTTCTATTAGTAGTTTGAAATACACCATCAGCTTGTACTTCGGAGATATTATTTACATCATCATCGTTTAATTTTAATTCTGTATTTTCAGGCAATCCTAATAAAATATTCAAATTGTAATTAATTGTTGCAATCATATTTTCAACTTCCGATTTTGAAATTTCTACATTCGATTTTAATAATTCTGCTTTCAATACATCATTATCTAAAGCCATTCCAACCGTTTCAAAATTTTTAACATCGGTAATTCTTGCTTCTAAAATTTTCAAATTTTCTTCCATCAATCTTTTCGATTCAATAGCCTTATACAAATTAAAATAATTGTTAGCTACCATCAAACGCAGGTCTGCTGCATCTTTTAAAGCATCTGCTTTAGATGCTTCTAATTGCGATTTAAACATCGAAGCATAATTATACGTTTTAAAGCCTGTAAAAATTGGTTCTTGTACAGATGCACGATTATAAAACTGATCAAGAATTTGAGGATTTAGCGTAAACATTTTGTTGCCAAATGGCACCGATAACTCTTGTATATTATTGCTAATTCTTGTATAATTACTCATTAATGAAACCGAAGGAATCAACGAGTTATACAATTCATTCATGTGTGATTGACTGATATCAGTTTTTAATTTTGAAATTTGCAAAGCTGGGCTATGCTGCGTAGCCATATCCATAGCTTGTTTCAATGTAATACTTTGTTGTGCATTTGATGACGACAGAAAAAATAAATTTCCTATCAACAAAAGCAGTACTGTTTTTAATTTATTATTCATTATTTCGATAATTGATTTTTAAGTAAATTTTTTAAATACACTTTCATTCTTTCTTTAAAAGCATCGTTCATGTATTCTTCTCCATTTTTAGCGCCCATCATTTTATAGCAAGCCTGATTTCCATTTATATAAATCATTAAAGTGCCAAAAATTGTCATAATCAACAATCCGCCATCCACTTTTCTGAATATTTTTTTTCGCATTCCTTCTTCAATAATATTTTCAATTACCGAAAAATTATCCATCATTTTTGCAGATACAAATTTTGATAAGCCTTCTCTTTTATTACTGCTTATTTCTTTAAATACAATTTGCACCATTTGTTTGTTTGTAAAAAATCGTTCAACATAAACATCTACAATGGCATTTAGTTTTTCCCATGGTGTTGATTTCGGATTTTGCAAAACCTCTACATCCGTTCTTAGTTTAATTAAATTTTTATCTAAAATCTCTTTATACATTTCTTCTTTTGAACCAAAATAATAAGAAATCATAGCCAAGTTTGTTCCAGATTCATTTGCCAAAAGCCTTGTACTTACTCCATCGTAACCTTTTTGAGCAAATAATTTTTTTGCACATTCTAACAATTGCTCTCTCTTTTCTGTTCCTTTAATTGAGGTGTTCATAAAATAATTGGGTGAAAAATCCAATCACAAAATTAAACAATCGATTAATAAAAATCAAACGTTTGATTAATTTTTATTTGCTCTATTTTCAAACAACATCTAAATCAGTGTTAATTAATTCAATCGTTTAACAATAGTTGTTTTTTTTAAGATTGTATATCGTTGATATGTTGGCGGATGATAACTTGCATAGCCACACCATATACCAATTCCGCCGCCTTTTATATTTGTTTTAACATTGGAAGGTGCTGCAAACGGATTGCCTAAATTACCGTATGCATTATCAGCAGTTTGCCAAAAATCATATACATCATTATCAATGGCTGTAAGTTTTAAAGTTACAGTATCGCCCTTTTTAAAGTAGCCAAAATTTTTAAATACTTCACTCGATGTATCATTTTTATTAAACCCAGCCGATATAGGGAAATCATAGGTTTGACCATTGGTAAAATCATCGCTAAATGAAGAATTATACCCTGGTAATAAAGCACCATTATTTACTTTTGTGAAGTATCTATAAAAATCTCGAGTTGCGCCATTATCGGTTCTATTAATATAAATTCTAACAAAATTTGAATCATCACCACCTATTCCTTTTTGCTTACACCATACACTATCTAATTTAACACTTTTAAAAATTTTAGTTTCAGATGTAAGCTCAGTTGCTTCTAAATTATTACCAGTAGGAATTGAAATTTTTAGTTTATAGGTTGTATTCAAATGTCCGGTATCAGCAAGGTTAATCGTAGCTAAATCTATACCTACTAATCCTAATCCTTCAAATGGAATTTTTATAGCAGCATTGCCACTAAAATCTAAACCGTTAATGGTATATACCGAAATTGTATCATTACCAAAAGGCACATTATATTCTTTTAAATTAATAACCTGCCCATTGCTACCAGTAACAGTTACAACAGCATTATGAATATAAATTTTACTTACATTACTACTTGATATATCGCCAAATAACGAAAAAGTTTTTGTTAAAAAAACATATGGGGGTAATCCATTCTCGATATATCCTTCTACTACAGGTTTACTTTTTAATGTTGCAACGCCAGTTAAATCATAATCTCGTTCACAAGAAGAGAATAGTGTAATGATGAGAGCAGATAAAAGAAAATATTTTTTCATTAATAATAATTGTAATTGTTAAAATTTAAAATTCCAAGTAATAGATGGTAATGGAATAGGAAAAAGTGAAACCTCTTTTACTTTTATAGTTGATGTACCATTGTTTAATCCGCCTTGCGAATCAACATAAATAAAGAATGGATTGAAGCGTTTATAAATATTATAAACTGAAAATGTCCAACTTCCTTCTACCCTTCTTTTTGTTTTATGTTTTGGAGTATATGTTGCTGATAAATCGGCCCTATGGTAAGCAGGCATACGATATCCGTTAATACTTGTAAACTGTTCAACAACTCTTTGTTCAACTACATATCCAGCACTTGGTACTGTAATAGCATTACCAGTTCCATAAACCCATGTAGCTCCAAATTTCCATTTATTGCTTAGTTCATACGATGCTACAAAACTTACATCATGCCTTCTATCATATTTGGTTGGATACCATTCGTTGTTATTCAAATTTGCAAATTTTCTATTCGTATAAGATAATGTGTATCCAATCCATCCAGTTAGTTTGCCATATTGTTTATTGATAAAAAATTCTACCCCATGCGATTCGCCTTTTCCAAAAACAAAATCTTTTTCTACATTGCCACTACCATCATCAACATAAAAATCACGATATTCAATTTGATTTTGCATTGATTTATAATACACCTCAACCGATGTTTCGAACATATTATTTTTGAAGTTATGAAAATAGCCAACTGCATATAAATCGCTGATTTGTGGCTTTACAGCTTTTGTACTTGGTACCCAAATATCGGTTGGCAGTGTAACTCCATTCTGACTTACCAAATGAATAAATTGATTATTGTGTGAATACGCTGCCTTGATTGATGATTTATCGTTTAATTCATATCGCATAGTAATTCGAGGCTCTAAACCATTTAATCCTGCATAAGTTTTTACAACTGAATTTTTTGAATAATGTACTGTATCAGTTGGATGATATTTTGAATCAACATGAATTAAATCGTATGGTCCTGTTTGAGCATAATAAGCATATCGTAAACCAATATTTGCTTTTAGTTTTTTGGTTATACTCCAATCATCCAATATGTATAGTGCTGCTTCATGAGCATGCCTTTTGTTATCATCATTGGGCTGAATATCTAATTGCCCCGATTGTAATGTTATTGCATTAGGATTAAAAATATGGTAAGTATAATTAAAGCCAAATTTTAAATTATGCTTTTCATTTAAGTAATAATCAAAGTCAGATTTCGCATTCAAATCCTTAATGCTACTCAATATTCCAAGATTAAAACTATTCTGGCTAATACCAATCTTAAACTGATAATCATTGTAAACAACTGACGTATTACAAAATAATTTTTCGTTAAAAAGATGATTCCATCTTAGTGTACCTGTTGAGTTTCCCCAAGGCATATTCAAGCCTAAACTGCCACTATTCGATTTAAAATTAAATACATCTCGTCCAAAATAGCCGCTTAAATACAATCTATCTTTATCGCTAAATTTATAATTGGCTTTTACATTTAAATCGTAAAAATAATAGCCACTACCCTTTAGTTTACTTTTATCAATAAATGGTTTTATTAATGCATCTATATATGTTCGTCTGCCAGAAACCATAAACGAACCCTTATTCTTTTTAATTGGTCCTTCTAAAGTTATTCTTGATGCTATTAATCCTATTCCACCGCTACCATGAAACTCTTTATTATTGCCTTCTTTCATAGTTACATCAACTACTGATGATAATCTACCACCAAAATTTGCTGGCATTCCACCTTTAATTAAGGTAGTATTTTTAATGGCATCAGGATTAAATACTGAAAAGAAACCAAATAAATGACCTGTGTTATAAACGGTTGCATTATCTAATAAAACTAAATTTTGATCGGGACCACCACCACGAACATAAAAACCGCTCATGCCTTCGCCAGCCGATTGTACGCCAGGCAAAAGCTGAATTGCTTTTAAAATATCTACTTCGCCAAATATGGCTGGAATGTTTTTTATTTGCTCGGTTGATAATTCAACCTTACCCATTTGTGTATTTTTTACTTGTTCGTTTTTACGTCTATCAGTAATTAAAATTTCTTTTTGAATGATTGAAGTTTTACTTAATTCGATATTTAATGTTTGATTTTTATCCAATACCACAGCCTGTTCTACGGCTTGGTACCCTAAATATGAAAACACAAAAGTATAATTGCCTTTAGGTAAAGTAATGGCATAAAATCCATACGAATTGGTGTATGCACCAGCCGTAGCCACTTCTTTTACTCTAATAGAAGCACCAATAAATGTTTCGCCATCTTTGGCATCTTTTAAATAACCATTTACTGTAAATTTTTCTTGGGCAGATGCAGGTTGTGAAAACAAAAATGCAAGCAAAACAGCTGAAAACAGAAATATTTTTTTCATTAAAAAATCAAGAATTTGAAAAATAAAAAATTGAATGGCAAAACTATGGAAACTATTTTTAGTTTCAAAGTTTCCAATATTAAATTCGGTAAATAGCCAATAAAAATAGGTAAGCAGTAAACGAAATAAAAAAACAAATATTATTCAGATGCTTTTAGCCACCTGTTAGGATATTGTTCAAGATTTGAAGCATACTCATAATCGCTATAGCTGCATGGTACAAGCTTATGCAATCCTTTATCGCCTTGTGGTATTTTCATCCACCAACGATTGCTTTTTTTGCTTTTTAAAAATTCAATATTCTGATTTTCTTCATTAAAATGTACAGCATATTTCATGAAATCGTTTTCGCTAATAATAGGATAATCGCCTACACGACTAATTACACCATCAATAAAATACCAAATAGCTTGTGCTGCCAATTGTGTGGTTTGATTGCGTTGATCTAAATGTGGATTAATTTCATAAATACCCAAGCTGCTAACTCTATCGCTCATGCCTGCATATCTTGTCATGGCACATAGTTCATTGCCAAACAATCCATTTGGCGAAGCATTGCCATTGCCAGGCGCTTCGCTACATCTTACTGTAGAAATATCAATTGATAATAAATCGGCATCCCGAACAAAGGGTTCCATTTCTCTTGTATCATCCTGAATAACGCCCAATCTTACTTGATCAAATTTCATTTGTTCTAAAATTTTTAGCAAATTATAATCTACTAAATAAGTTTGATAGCCCAGCAATGTAAAGTTTTTTAAGTAGTTGGGTTTGTGTGTAAAAATATGAGATAGATAATTGCTAGCCACTAATTCTTCTTGCAAAAAACTTACATCTAATCTGTCATCGGCATGAACAATATTAATATCGGTTTCCATTTCGGCATAGCCCAAAAACTGCCCAAACATATTATCATTACTACCTCCAATTATTACTGGAATGATTTGTTTTTTCATACAATATTCTACCACTTTACCTAGTGCAAAATAAGTATCACGGGCAGTAGCGCCTTCATTAATATTTCCTAAATCGGCAATTACCATTTGGCTATTAAATGAAGAAAGTTGATACAATTCTGTTCTTACCAAATCGGGTGCATCAGTAGTTCCAGTGTTGTTAATAGAATTGCGCTGCTCTGTAACACCAATAACTGCAATCTTAACATCATCAAAATTAAGGTTGTTATTATTTTGATTAATCAGCATAGTATTACCCAATTGATATGGCGAAAGTTGATCATTTTTTACAATAATACTTTCGGCTACTGGTTTCAAAAATTGCTTTATAAAATCTATATCACTCATAATATATTTCTTACTATTTGTATAATTTATTAATTATTATTTACTCATTTGTTTTTCCCAATTCCAAGCGGTAAGCATCATGGCTTTAATATCTCTAAGTGGCCGCCAGCCTAACTTTTCTTGTGCTTTTGAAATATCGGCATACACCGCAATAGTATCGCCATCTCTTCTATTTCCTATTGTATAATTTAACGCTTGCATGGTTATTTCTTCAAATGCATGAATGGCTTCTAATACTGTATACCCATTACCCGAACCAATATTTATAATATCATAGTTTGCTTTATTTTTTTTAGCAATTAAATATTGTAATGATTTTGTATGTGCATTTGCCAAATCCATTACATGTATATAATCACGAACGCAGCTACCATCTTTTGTTGGATAATCATTGCCATATACGGTAACTAAAGAATTTTTTCCAATTGCAGTTTGCGTAATAATAGGTACTAAATTGCTTGGTTTATCAAAAGGCACTTCGCCAATTAATGCCGATTCATGAGCACCTACTGGATTAAAATATCGCAATAAAATAAAATTCATATCCGAATTAATTTTTGCAAAATCTGCAATTATTCGTTCGCCAATTTGTTTAGTAAATCCATAAGGCGATTCAGCATTTTGTAATGGTGTTAATTCAGTAACAGGCAGTTCAGTAGCATTGCCATATACCGAACAACTGCTTGAAAATACAAAGTTTTTTACGTTAAATTTTTCAGCAACAGTTAAAATATTTATTAATGATTGAAGATTATTTTGGTAATACAACATAGGCTGTGCAACAGATTCTGGTACCGACTTTAACGCAGCAAAATGTATAATGCCTTCGATATTTTTTTCTTTTTCAAATACGCTTATCACATCAGCAGCATTGCACAAATCAATATTATAGTTTAAAATTTTATGCCCTGTAATTTTTTCAACAGCCTGCAACTGCGATATATGGCTTCGAAGATGATTATCAATACTAATTACCTCATATCCATTTTCGATTAAATCAATCAAAGTATGACTTCCTATATACCCACATCCGCCAGTAACTAATATTTTTTTCATCTTTAATTTTTTACGAAAATACAAATCGAAGAATATATTTTTTTAATTAACAATACACCTTATAATGTTAATTAATGTACGATTGTTTAAACATTTTTTAAGAAAAATATTAAATCAAACTAATATATATAACGAATGTTTATGATACTTTTGCCATTACTAAAACCACTATTAATTTTATAATGAAAAATGTAATTCGCTTATTCATAGTTTTTATTTGGTGTATTCTTGTATCAATTAATCATAGTAGTTTTGCTCAATCTAATAATACAAATTGTGAAAACCAAAAAGTAATAGAAGCAATTCAAAAATCTGTTACAAACTTCGAAAGCAAAGGCTATATAAAAATAAATGGTGGTAGCGAAGCCTATGTATCTACTAATGAGAATCGACATTCAGTTGAGTTGAAAGCTGGAAAAACATATCTTATTCTTTTAAAAACTGAACCCTACGTTGACCAATCAAGTATTTCTGTTCTTAACTCATATAATGTGGTGGTAGAAAGTACTTTCAGAGAAACAGGCAAAGATAGAAATTCTGTTTTACTGCAATATGTTCCCAATTTTACTGGAAAATATACCATCGTATTAAAGATGGTAGATTATTCTGAACGCACTGTTTGTGGTACTTGGGTGATTTTAGAAAAATAATTTACGCCTTACTTTCTTTCCAAACCAAAGATGCCGCACCTAAAATAGCTGCATCGCTTTCGGGTAATTGCGAAGCCACAATAGTTACTTTATTTTTATAAATGTGTAATAAATTTTGCTCCATATAATGTTTGGTTTGCCCAATAATCAAATTGCCGGCATTTACCAATCCACCAAATAACACAATAGTATCGGGGCTTGTATAAGCCACTGCATCAGCCAATGCCATTCCTAACATTTCGGATGTAAACCTAAAAGCTTCTAACGCCAGAGCATCATTATTTTCGGCAGCTTCAAATATTTGTTTTGATGTAATGGAATTAATATCAATGTTATTCAAACTACTTTTCTTTCCATCTTGTAGCCACTCTTTTATAGTTCTTACCAATCCTGTTGCCGAACAATACGTTTCTAAACAACCTTTTCTGCCGCAGCCACATTGCCTTCCATTTCTAACTACAATTGTGTGTCCCATTTCGCCAGCTAAACCGTCATGCCCATAAATTAATTCGCCATTGGCTACAATGCCACTGCCTAAGCCTGTTCCAAGCGTTACCATCAAAAAATCTTTCTTGCCTTTTGCTGCACCAAAAATCATTTCGCCTATGGCTGCTGCATTAGCATCGTTAGTAAGCCACGATGGAACATTACATTTTTGTTGAAACATTTTTGCTAATGGAATAATTCCTTTCCAAGGTAAGTTGGGTGCAAATTCTATTGAGCCACTATAAAAATTTCCATTTGGTGCACCAATTCCAATTCCTATTAATTCAAAATTATTTGCTTCGCAATTTTTTAAAATAGCATCTGATAATTCATCCACTAAATTTTCGATAGCTGGAAATTTTTTAATCGGAAAATTAAATCGAGTTTCAATTTTTCCATCAGCCAAAACAATTGCTGCTACTGCATTTGTACCACCAATATCAATACCTGCTGCTACTTTCATTAATCAATATTTTGCTGTTTTAAAATAGATGAAACTTTAAATCCGTAAAATGCTAAATAAGCAAAACACAATACGCCAGCTATGTAAGAATATTGAATTCCTAAAATTTCTGGTCGGGCAATATAACCTTGAAACAAGCTAACAAAGCCACCTCCCATAATCATCATAATTAAAAATCCACTGCCTTCGTTGGTATGTTTTCCTAATCCTTTAATGGCTAAAGTAAAAATACATGGCCATAATGTGCTACAAAATAAACCAACACTTATAAATGCGAATGTGCTTACAATCCCATCAGCCATCATGCCTACTATTAATGCTGCAATGCCACAACTTGAAAAAATGATAAGTTGTTTAGCAGGATTTCCTTTGCTTAAATAATCGGCGGCAACAAGCAATAAAATTAAAACTGCATAAGTATAAAATGGTGTGATATCATGCCCCGTAATTTTATTTACAAATAAAAATAAACCGAAAGCCAAATACGGCACAATCAGTTTTAAAGGCAATTTCATTTTAGCATCTACACCCATTGCATCTACGGCGCTGCTCCATCTGCCAATCATTAAACTTGCCCAAAATAAGGATACATACGGTGCTGCCATATTGGTAGGAATATTTTGATGTTGTTTAATAAACTCTGCCAAATTACTTCCTGTAGCTACTTCTACACCTACATACAAAAATATGGCAATCATGCCCATCCATAATTGAGGATATTTTAATGCGCTACTTCTTTCATTTTTCGCATCTGTTTTTACTTCTTCATTTGCCGTTAATTGATTTGGAATGGATGAAAACTTAAATAATAATGCTACTAAAATAAATGCCCCACCTAAAATTAAATAAGGTATTTTAATAGCAGATAAATCAGCCACAGAACTTGCTGAACTGATGCTTCCAAAAATGGCAAGGCTTAATAAAATGGGCCCGATGGTAGTTCCTATATTATTAATTCCACCAGCTAAACTTAATCGCTGCGAACCCTTGGATGGGTCGCCAATATTGATGGCTAAAGGGTTTGCGGCAGTTTGTTGTAAACTAAATCCTAAGCCTACAATGAATAATCCTGTAATCATTAATAAAAAGGATTCGTTGTTTGCCGCAGGAATAAATAATAAAGTGCCAACGGCTGAAATAGTTAAACCCAATGCAATTCCGTTTTTATAACCCATTTCATTCAAAATATCTTTACCCCGAATTTTTGAAATAAAATAATACAACAACGAACCTGCCGTGTATGCTACATAAAATGCAAACGAAACCATTTGTGCCTGCCATTGTTCTAAATGCAATTTATCTTTTAAAACAGGAATTAAAATATCATTGCTAGCAGCTACAAAACCCCAAAAGAAAAACACAGAAATTAGCGTTAAAAGTTGTGCTGTTGAATTACCCGATGATTTATTTGAATTCGTAAAATCAAGTGATGCTGAATTATTCATGAATTATTTTTTAGTTAAAACAAAAATAGTTTTTTACTGCAATAATCAATTAGCATTTGTATTTATAATTTGAAAAGTAAAATGCTTACTGCTTTTCAATTGCAATGTATACTATGCAAAATAAAATTAAAAATGTAATATGGAGATTACACTTTTGCAAAAATAGTACTATCTTTGTATTACAAAATATAAAAATGATATGGATGCAATATTTGAAAAACATCAACTTTTATTACAACAATTAGATAATAAATTTGATAGGATAATTGAATACGATATAAGCTGGGATGATAGACTGATAGGCATTAAAGGCTCAAGAGGTGTAGGTAAAACTACCTTGTTATTGCAGCACATAAAACGCACTTATGGCTTTGATACTACAGCATTATATGTTGATTTAGATGATTTTACTTTTAATGGTATTTCGTTGCAGCAGTTTGCTAAAGATTTTCATAAAAAGGGCGGCAAGGTTTTGTTTTTAGATGAAGTTCATAAATACGAACAATGGAGCAAAGCCTTAAAAAATATTTATGATTCGTTGCCTAATTTAAAAGTGGTTTTTACGGGTTCATCGGTTATGCATATATTACATGGCAGCGCCGATTTAAGCCGCCGTGCTGTAATGTACAGGCTACATGGTTTATCATTTCGTGAATATTTACAAATTGAAACAGGTAAAAAATTTGATGCCATTTCTTTAGATGATATTATTACCAATCACCAAGATATTTGCAGAGATATTGTAAAAAAAATAAAGCCCTTACAATATTTTGATGCGTATTTAAAGCATGGCTATTTTCCTTATTATTTACAAAACAAACAAACTTACCATATGAAAGTGGCTTCTACTATAAGTTTGATGATGGAGGTTGATATTCCGATGCTAACAAAATTGGATTTTAAATATGTACATAAGCTAAAAAAGTTATTATACATTTTAGCTACATCGGTACCTTATCAACCTAATATAAATAAATTAGCAATGTTGATGGAAACATCACGAACTACGGTTTTAAATTATTTGCATCATTTAAAAGATGCTGAATTGGTGCACCTTTTACAAACCGATGAAGTAGGGCATAGCATTTTATCAAAGCCCGAAAAAATTTATTTACATAATACTAATTTGATGTATGCCATTGCACCAAGCAATGTAAACAAAGGCAATTTAAGAGAAACATTTTTTTATAATCAATTAGCATTAAATCATAAAGTTGAATCAACTGAAAAAGGTGATTTTAAAATTGATGGAAAATTAATTTTTGAAGTAGGTGGTGAAGACAAAACATCGAAACAAATAAAAGGTATTAAAAATAGTTTTATTGCTGCTGATATGATGGAATATGGCGTTAACAATAAAATTCCACTTTGGCTTTTTGGTTTTATGTATTAACAAAAAAAATCCAAGTTATAATAACTTGGATTTTTTTTATTTACATCTTAATATTTTTAAAATACTCTTCTACTTTTTGTTTGTAATAGGGGCGAAGATTTGGCGGTAAAGTTTTATATAATTCTAACTCTGCCTGCCGTTTCAATAAATATTCTTTTAAAGCTGGAGGCATTGGCTGTTGCTTATCTTCAGCCGTTTTACTTTCACGTTTATTGTCTTGGTCTTGTTTACGTTCGGCTTCTTCGGCTTCTAATAATCTGGTTACAATATCTTGTTGGCGGCGCAACATTTCGGCAGTTAATCGTTTGTTTACCAAATCCGTTTCATTGCGTTCCATATCTTTTGCTAGTTGTTGCAAATTGCCATATTTGCTTTTCCCATCTTTATTATTCTCTTTATCAAATTGCTGCAAAGCCTTACGAATAGCGGCTTGTTTGGCAGCCATTTCTGCAAATTCTTTGCTGCTTGTACCTTCTTTATTACTTACTTTTCCGTTTTTACTTTCTTGATTACTTTGTCCGCCACCACCCATTTCTTTTCCACCAGGTTTTTGCCCTGGCTTTTCTCCCGGCTTATTACCAGGTTTTTCCCCTGGTTTATCACCAGGCTTTTCACCCATCATTTTTGCTAATTGTTCTTGCATCTCTTTACTCATCTGCGACAAATCTTTCAACTGCTTTCCATTTTTCTTTCCTTGTTTTCCGCTTCCCATTCCGCCAGGTTTATTGCATTTTCCGCTTCCGGGTTTACTACTTGCCGATTGTTGTTGCATCTGCATATTCTGCATAATTTCGGTAAGCATTAATGCTAAATTATTTGCACCAGTCATGATGTATTGCTCTTCGCCAGCCGCCTGATAAGTGCTTCGAGCTTCTAAACTTGCAATCGAACGAATATGATACTTGTTGATTTCGGTCATTTGTTCGGTTACATATTTTTTAATTTGCATCACCGTTTTGCCTAATGAATACAGACTATCTTCAATCATTTTAGAATCTTCTTTCAACTTTTGTTGACGCTGCATCATCATTAAATATTGAGGATTATTGATGTTTGCCGTACGAACATCATTCATTAAATCTTCTTGGTCGTATGAAAGTTTTACCAAATTTTCTAACAACTGACGAATAGCTCGTAAATCCATTTCTAATTGTTCAGCCTCGGCAGACTCTTGTTTTTGCTGCATTTTTTTTGCCAACGATTGCATTTTCGAAGAAGCACTTTTTTGGCTTTTACTCGATTTACTATTTTGATTCTCACTTAATTCATCCGATGAATTTTGTTGTTCCTGTTCAATATCTTTTTGGTCTTGCTTGGTTTCATCCATTTTTAATTGGTCTTTACCTTCCTTATCCAGCTTCGCTATTTCATCCAATTTCTTTTTCACATCGCCAAATTCTTTTTTCAAATCATCTTGTTGCTTTTTTAATTCCTGATTTTTTGATGCATCAGCATTTTTATTTTCATCCGTTTTCTGTTGTAAATCATCTTGTTTTTTTGCTAATTCTTCTAAATTTTTTATCGCTTCTTGCACTTTTTGATCTAATTGCATTTGCTTAAATAAACTCATCATTCTATCCAATTCTTTTTGCTTCTGTTCTTGATTTTGTTGCTGTTCTTTCAATTGTTCCATCATTTGCTCCTTGTTCATCTTCTCCATATTTTCAGCCATATCCTCTAATTTTTTCGAATCGTCATCTTTCTTCATTTCCTTCATCATTTCCTTTAATGCATCCATTTTTTCTTGCATTTCGGGCGTTAGCTGCTGCATTTCAGCTAAAGCATTTTTGCTTTCTTCAAAATGCTGCTCCATATTATCTATTCTATTTTCCAATTGTTTTTCTTTCGCTTGCAATTCTTCTAATTGCTTTTTCTCCTCATAGCTCAACGATTTTTTTTGCAATAATTTTTCTTGTAATTGCTTCAATTGATTTTTTAAATCTTTGGCTTCTTTTAACGCTTTTTCTAAATCAGCTAAAATAGATTTACTATTTAATGCCACTTGTTTTTCCAACTCTTTATC
>JBEEMV010000122.1:0-11911 GCA_041192505.1 Bacteroidota bacterium | reverse complement strand
ACTAATATGTATGTGCTAAGGTTTGAATATACGCCTGCCAATGCTAATGAAAGAGCTTCGTTAAGTTTTCATTTAACTGAAAATGAAAAACTAAGTTTACGCAACGCATTGTATAGTAAGCAAAATCAAAAAGTATTTAATTATCTAACCAAAATAATTAAATAGCCGCCGTTCTACCACCATCTACAGGTATGCTGCATCCGTTTATATAACCAGCCGCAGGCGAAGCTAAAAATGCCGCCAATGCTGCTATTTCGCTAGGGTCGCCAAATCTACCTGCTGGTATTTCATTTATCATTTCGTTTTCAACTTCGGTAATTTCAACATTTGTTTTGCTTGATTTATTTTCAATCAAAGTCTTCAATCTATTGGTAGCAGTAGCACCTGGCAAAACATTATTTACAGTAATGCCAAATTTAGCCACTTCAAAACTCCATGTTTTTGCCCAACTTGCTACAGCACCTCTGATGGTATTACTAACACCTAAATTTTTTAGTGGTTGTTTTACTGATGTAGAAATTACATTAATAATTCTACCATATTTTTCAGCTTTCATTCCACCCAAAACAGCTTGCGCCATTATTTGATTGCAGATTAAATGTTGATTAAAAATTTGCAAAAACTTATCTGTTGCTTCGTCTGTAATAGCACCACTGGTAGGGCCTCCACTATTATTTACTAAAATATGATAAGTGTGTGTAGTACAATGTTTGGCTATAATATTTTTCAATTCATCAGGTTTCGAAAAATCGGCAACTAAAATATTGTGTTGTTGATTTTTTGAAACATCTAAATCTTTTACGCTTTCTGCAAGCGATGATTCATTTCTTGCCAACAAAGTTACATTAGCGCCAAGCAACGCCAATTCAACGGCTATGGCTTTTCCTATACCTTGTGTGCTACCACATACAATAGCATTTTTATTTTGTAATGATAAATTCATGATGATTAATTGCTGTTTTATTTGTCATCAAAATAATGAAATTTATTTCGGATGCAGATTTTTATTTTCATTACAAAAAATAAAATTAGTTGAATTGATTCTGAATTAACTTTACATCGATGATAAAAATAATTTTTAAACCTATTGAATGGATATTGTTGGCTTTGATAAAAATTTATCAAATCACATTATCGCCGTTTATTGGCAATTCATGCAGGTTTACGCCCACTTGTTCGCATTATGGTAGCGAAGCTTTACAAAAACATGGCGCATTAAAAGGCGGCTGGTTAATGATAAAAAGAATTGGCAGATGCCATCCTTGGGGTGCACATGGTTACGACCCTGTGCCTTAATGATAATAAAATAAATAAACCATTTAAGAGTTAATTTTTAGATTTGTAGCATTACAATAATTTATAAAAATGAATTGGATACAAAATATATTTTCGGATAAAAAGAAAGCAATTATCTTGTTAGTTGTAGCTGCATGCACAGGATTGGCGGCTACTTCGGGGTCGTTGTATTTTAAACATGCAAAAAATTTAGACATCTATGCTTCGGTAATTAAAGAAGTAAATACTTATTATGTTGATGAAATATCGCCTACTAAATTGGTTAAAAAAAGTATTGATGGAATGTGTAAATCGCTCGATCCATACACTGTTTTATTAGCCGAAAATGATATTACAGATTATAGATTAAATAACTCGGATAAGCATGGTAGTATTGGTGTTTCGTTATGCAAATGGAATGATAGCATGGCATTAGAAATGGTAAATTTTAATTCGCCAGCTTATAAATCAGGATTAAGAAATGGCGATATTATTATATCAATTGGTGGCGAAAATGTGGCAGGTAAAAGTGTAGCAGAAGTTACCAAATCGTTAGTGGGTTCGCCAGGCACAGCCGCCGAAATAAAGGTTTTACAGGCTTCTACAAATTTAATTGTAGCAAAAAATATTATTCGTGAAGATGAAGAAACCAAATGGGTGCCTTACTATGGTTTGGTAGATGATGAAACGGGTTATATAAAATTTACAAGTTTTATGGAACATGGCTCGAAAGAAATAAATGATGCATTGGATTCATTAAAACTGCATTCGAAAAAAGGATTAAAAAATGTAGTGCTTGATTTAAGAGGCAATGGCGGTGGATTGTTGATGGAAGCTATAAATATTGTAAATTTGTTTGTTGCTAAAAATACTTTAATTGTTGATACCAAAGGCAGATTAGCCGAAGCACAACACACTTACAATACTTTGAATGATGTAAAAGATGCACAAATTCATGTAGCCGTTTTAACCAATCATAATTCGGCATCGGCTTCCGAAATAGTATCGGGCAGTTTACAAGATTTAGATAGAGGAATTATTATTGGACAAAAAACCTATGGTAAAGGATTGGTGCAGGTTACAAAGCCAATCAGTTATGGCAATCAATTTAAAGTTACTATTTCAAAATATTATATTCCATCAGGTAGATGTATTCAGGCTTTAGATTATTCGCACAGAAACGAAGATGGTTCGGTGGTTAAATATGCCGATTCGTTAAAGAAAACATTTACTACAAAAAATGGTAGAAAAGTATTTGATGGTGGTGGCGTTGAGCCAGATATTAAAACAGATGAAAAAGAAATTTCATTAGTTGCAAAAGCATTAAAACAACAAAATTTATTTTTTGGATTTGCAGTAAAATATTTCAAACAGCATTCATCTATTACTAATGCAAAAGACTTTAGTATTACTGAAAATGATTTTAATGATTTTGTACAATACTTATCTAATAAGCATTATAGCTATACAACTGCTACCGAAAAAAAATTAGATGCGTTGAAAAAAAGTTTAGAAAAGGAAAATTATCAAAGCATTACATCAACCGAAATTACTGATTTAGAAAAAAAATTAAAGCAAAGCCAAGCAGCCGATTTGCAAAAACATAAAACCGAATTAACAGAAGAATTAAATAAAATGATTGTTGGATTTTATTACCAACAAAAAGGACAAACTGAAAATTCATTTAAAACAGATATTGAGCTACAGCAAGCCATTTCAGTATTGCATGATGAAGCAAAATATAAACAGATTTTGGCTATTAAATAAGTTTGAATTTTAATCAAGAAAACACTGCAATTCCAATTTTGCATAAAATTGCAATATTGGAATTCAACTCCAAATATGCAATAAATTGCAAAAATGGAGTTATCTTTGTTGCATGATAAAACGAATTCTTACTTCCGAAATTGAAGCAGCTTTTAAAGAATTTAAAGCCATTTGCATTACTGGTCCAAGGCAATCGGGTAAAACTACTTTGGCTCAAAAATCTTTTCCAAAGCTGCCTTACGTAAGCCTCGAAGATCCTGACAATGCTATGGATGCACATACTAACGGTAGAGCTTTTTTAGAAAAATATAAAAACGGAGCCATCTTGGATGAAGTGCAACGTGTACCCGATTTGTTTCGCTATTTGCAAACTCATTTAGATAAATATAAGCGTAACGGGCAATTTGTATTAAGTGGCTCTAACAATTTTTTGATGAAGCAAAATATTTCACAAACTTTAGCTGGCAGAGTAGCTTATATTGATTTGTTGCCATTAAGTATGAGTGAAATTTTATCACAAAAAAAAACAACTACTTTAGAAACCTGCATCTTGCAAGGTGGCTATCCATCAATAGTTAGCGGCGATTCTACCGCAGCACGATGGATGCCCAATTACATCAAAACCTATTTGGATAGAGATGTAAGATTGCTGCGTAATATTGGCAACATCAGGCAGTTTAATCAATTTATAAAATTGTGTGCAGCAAGGGCTGGACAGATTTTAAACATTCAGGGCATTGCCACAGATATTGGCGTTGATCATAAAACCATTCAGGCTTGGTTGAGTGTTTTAGAAAGCAGCTACATTGTTTTTTTGTTGCAGCCTTATTATCAGAATTTTAATAAACGAGTAATTAAAACACCCAAAATTTATTTTTACGATATCGGTTTGTTGTGTCATTTGTTGGGAATTAAAACAACAAAAGATTTAAAAAACAATCAGCATTATGGAAATATCTTCGAAAATTTTATCATCAGCGAATTGCGTAAAAACCGCACCAATCATCAGCAAAATGGCGATATGTATTTTTTTCGTGATTCGGCTGGTAATGAAATAGATGTGGTTTTAGAAAAAGACGGAAACATTATTCCCATTGAAATAAAATCATCTGCAAAATATGATTCGGCATATTTAAAAAACATTCGTTGGTGGCAAAAATTAAACAGAACTGATGGCGGAATGCTTATTTATTCGGGCATTGACAAGCAAGATAAAGATTCGCAAATTGAAATACTGAATTGGAAAAGTGTTACAGATGTGTAATTCCAATTTTGCATAAAATTGCAATATTGGAATTGAATTCCAAATATGCATAAAATTGCAATATTGGAATTGTTGAATGATACCAATTTATTGTTGTTCGGTTAACCACCGATTTAGCAAAGCTTTTTTTTGTGGTACCATATATGTTTCATCATTCATTTTTCGTTGACGAAATACTTCATATAAAGTAACAGCACAAGCTACCGAAATATTTAAACTGCTTATCATACCTATTTGCGGAATAAAAATATTGCCATCGCATTTTGATAAAAGTTCAGCACTTACACCATCGTGCTCATTGCCAAAAACTAAAGCAATTGAACCATCAGAAAAATCGTTGTTATATAACTCAACAGCTTCAGCGTTTAGGTGCGTACAAAGTATTTTATTGTATTTTGGTTTTACAATAGCAAGGCATTCTTCAGTGGTTTTAAACGAATGAACATCTACCCATTTATTAGCCGAGCTACTACTTTTTTTACCTATTCGCTTCGAATATTTCACATCGTCAATTACAAATACTTCGGCAACGCCAACGGCATCAGCAGTTCTAAGCACTGCCGAAATATTATGAGGGTCGTGTACGTTTTCTAAAATAACAGTAATATCGAAGCGTCGATTCATAGCTACACGAGTTATTTTTTCTAATCTTTCAGGCGTCATGTACAAATAAATAATTTAGAACTGCAAAGTAAAGAAAAAATGAGCGATGGATTTTACTAATCTAAACCTAACCCTTTGTTTATTTTTCCTAAACAATATTACATTTGTGGCTTCAACAAAAAATGAAATATGATTTTTTTAGTGCTGTCTGTTATTACTTCTACTTTATTAAATATTATTCTTAAAGCATTTTCGAAATTTAAGATTAATACCTTTCAAGCAATCGTTGTTAATTATTGGGTTTGTACAATTACTGGTGGCGTAATCGAAAATTATTATACACCACTTCATGCTGAAGCATTTAAACAGCAATGGTTTATTAGCACTATTTTATTAGGCTTTTCATTTATTGTGTTATTTAATTTAATGGGTTGGACAGCCCAAAAATTAGGGCTAACAGTAGTTTCAGTAGCTAATAAATTATCGCTTATCATACCCGTTTCTATTGCTTTTATGTTTATGGGCGAAGGCGTTACTGCTTTAAAAATTGTATCTATTCTAATGGCTTTAATTGCTGTTGTTTTAGTAACTTTTAAAAGAAATAATTCGGATAAAAAAAATGTATCTAATCTGTTTTTTTTGTTGCCTATTGTATTGTTTTTAGGTAGTGGTTTTAATGATAGCTTGGTAAATTATGTGGTGCAAAGTACTGGATTAGTAGATGCCGATAAACCAAAATTTGTAATCTGGATATTTCAAATTGCTGCCATTGTGGGGTTAGTAATTTTGCTATCACAAGTAATTTTGAAGAAACAAAAAATAGAATTAAAAAATATAATAGCTGGTATTTGCCTTGGCGTTCCTAATTATTTTAGTATGTATTATTTGGTAAAAGCATTGGCTGATAGCGGTATGCAAAGCACTGTGGTTTTTCCTGTAAATAATGTATCTATTGTCATTGCCTCGGCTATTTCGGGTATTGTGTTATATAAAGAAAAACTTACTCAACTTCAAATAGCTGGAATTATTATGGCATGCACAGCTATAGTTTTGCTATCAATCATCTGATTTTAATTACCTGAAATGCAGTAATTATTATTTCAATTAAGTTTTGGAATTACTATTTTTAATGATACCTTTGCGGTCCAAAATTTTTTAAATAAACAAATTAACAAACCATGCTCAAACAGTACGAAACAGTCGTAATCTTATCCCCTCTTCTTAGTGAAGATGAGCTTAAAAGTACCATTACAGGGTACACCAAGTGGTTAAAGAAGAAAAAAGCCGAATTGGTTCATCAAGAAAACTGGGGATTAAAACAACTTGCTTACCCTATTGAAAACAAACATTCTGGATACTTTTTAGTATTAGAATATAAAGCCGACAATAGCATAGTAAGTGAATTAGAAGTAGAATTTGTACGCGATAATGATCGTGTGCTTCGCTTCCTAACAGTATTATTGGATAAATATGCACTCCAATATAATGATAACAAACGTGCAGGATTAGTAGGCAAAAACAGAAAATCTTCTATTAAAAAAGCAGATGCGCCTACAGCATCGGCTGAATAATTTTTTAAAAAACAAATATCATGGCTGCTCAAAAAAAAGATATAAAATTTTTAACCAATCCTAACATTGGTAGAAACCGCAAAAAATATTGCCGTTTCAAAAAAATGGGTATCAAATATGTAGATTATAAAGACCCTGAATTTTTATTGAAATTTGTAAACGAACAAGGTAAAATTTTGCCTCGTCGTATTACTGGTAATTCATTAAAATTCCAACGCAAAGTATCACAAGCCGTTAAACGTGCTCGTCATTTATCTTTGTTGCCTTATTTAACAGATGGTTTGAAATAATTTTAACCATTAATTTTTAACTTATTAATTCAATTTAAAATGGAAGTAATATTAACACAGGATGTAGATAAATTGGGTGCTTACAATGAAGTTGTAAAAGTTCGTCCGGGTTATGCTCGTAACTTTTTAATTCCACGTGGCTTAGCTTTAGTAGCTAACCAAGCTAACAAATCTATCATTGCTCAAAAAGTAAAACAATACCAAGCTAAGCAAGAAAAAGTAATGGCTGAATTGCAAAGCATTGCCGAACAATTAAACAATGCCGTAATTTCAGTAGGTGCTAAAACAGGTACAAGTGGTAAAATATTTGGCGCTGTAACTACTTTGCAAATTGCTGATGCTATTAAAAAACAAAAAGGATTTGATATTGAACGCAAAAAAGTAACATTAAGCGAAGACATTAAAATGTTAGGCACTTATGCTGCTACAATTCAATTACATAAAGAAATTTCAATTTCAATAAATGTTGAAGTTGTAGCTGAATAATCTTTATAAATATCTTTAATTAAAAAAGGAAACCAATTGGTTTCCTTTTTTTGTATCTATTTGTTTATGAAAATAGTGCAGTATTATTTAGCTGAATCTTTTTTAAATTAAAGGCTCAACATCTCTTATATCAATATCATTGTGTGTAGATGTAAAAACGCATTTGCCATCTTTTATTAATAACATTTGTGGCGATTGATGTTCTACCTTAAATCTGTTTGCAATTTCATTAGAAATATTTTTATGTTCTAATAAATCTAAATAAAATGGAGAAATTTGTTCTGAACTGAAACTCCAATTGCGTTCAGTTTTGCTTAGCGCCATGCGGCTAATGCTGCATCGGGTGCTATGTTTAAATAAAATTTGCGGTTTATTAAAAGATTCTTTAATGATAGAATCTAATTGATTTTCATCTGTAAGTTGTAGCCAATTCATAAAAAAATATTTAAGAACGAACTGCTGATGAATGTGCTTCTGCCTTAGTTATCATACCTGGGCAACCTAAAGTTTTTTTATTGCCTGTACATGATGAAAACAATAATGTGATTACTACTAATGCCAACGATAATGTTATTGCAAACTTTTTCATGTTTAAAATTGAAATGTATAATTTAATTTATTTTAAAATTTCCAAAATACTTTTACTGAAAATTGAGAAACAAAGTTACATAAACAATTTATAAAAATCCAATTTAACATTTCAATAATCTTATGCGTTATCATATTATAGCTTGTGGCGGCAGCATTATGCATCAGCTCACTATTCAACTAAAATTAAAAGGAAATATAGTTACAGGCAGCGATGATGAAATTTTCGAACCTGCGTTGTCTAATTTAAAAAAGCATGATTTGTTGCCTACCGAAATGGGCTGGAATGCCGATAGAATAACGAATGATATTGATGTAGTAATTGTTGGAATGCATGCTCATGCAGATAATCCTGAATGGACAAAGGCAAAAGAATTGGGCTTGAAAATTTATAGTTATCCCGAATTTATTTACGAGCATTCGAAAAATAAACAACGCATTTGCATTGCTGGCAGCCATGGCAAAACCACCATTACAGGCATGGTGATGCATGTTTTAAAAGAAAATAAAATTGATTTTGATTTTTTAGTTGGTGCTAAATTAGAAGGGTTTGATTATTCAGTTCAATTAACTGATGCACCAATTATGGTAATTGAAGCCGATGAATATCCTGATTCACAACAAACAAAAATCCCTAAATTTTTATTTTACAAACCGCATGTAGCTTGCATTAGCGGTATTGCTTGGGATCATATTAATATTTTTCCAACCTTTGAAAATTATGTACTTCAATTCAAAAAATTTATTGAAACTATTGAACCCAACGGATATTTATTTTATAATGAAGATGATAAAAATTTAGTAGAATTAATTGCCGATGCAAAAAAAATAAATGTTGCAGGATACACTGCTCATCAAGTTTTGAAGAATGAAGATAGTTTTGAATTAGTAACCGAAAATAAAAATTATGCTGTTCAAATTTTTGGCGAACACAATTTTTATAACATCAATGCAGCCTACAATATTTGCAAAACAATTGGACTAAGCGATGAACAATTTTATACCGCCATTCAAACTTTTAAAGGTGCTGCTAAGCGATTGCAATTAATTTATAAAGGCGATAAAAATATTTTTTATTTCGATTTTGCACATGCCCCATCAAAGGTAAAGGCTACTGTAAAAGCAATGCAGGAGCTTTCGCCAAATAGAAAATTAATTGCTTGTTTAGAGTTGCATACTTATAGCAGTTTAAATAAAGATTTTTTAAAAGAATTTAATGGATGCTTTGAAGGTGTTGATTTTCCTATTGTTTTTTATTCTGAACATTCATTTGAAATGAAACGATTACCACCATTTTCGCCACGAGATATTATTATGGCATTTGGCAATGGCGAATTAAAAACATTTAATCAACCCATTCAAATGTTAACATTTTTAAAACGCATCATTCAGCCCGATACAAATTTATTGATGATGACAAGCGGAAATTTTGGCGGCTTAAAAATGGAAGATGTATCTAAAATGCTATTTAGATAAAATCAGAATATTTATACATATTCTTATACATTTGTAGTTCAAAAAAAATTAGAAAGTGAGCGATTTATTTTCAACTACCCCTTCATCTACTGCATTCAAATTTAATCTTCAAAGGCCGCTGGTTTTTTTAGATTTAGAAACTACAGGTGTAGATACTTTTGCTGATAAAATTGTAGAAATAGCGATGATGAAAATAATGCCCGATGGCAGCAAACATCAGTATTTAAAGGTGGTTAATCCATTGATGCCCATACCAAAAGGAGCTACTGATGTGCATGGTTTTACAGATGAAATGGTAAAAGATAAACCGCCATTTACAGCCATTGCAAAAGAGGTAGCCGCATTTATGGAAGATGGCGATTTAGCAGGCTTTAATAGCAATAGATTTGATATACCTATGTTGGTGGAAGAGTTGATGAGAGCAGGGGTTAATATCGAAATTGAAAAAAGAAAATCGGTAGATGTGCAACGCATATTTCACAAGCAAGAACCACGAAATTTAGAAGCAGCCGTAAAATTTTATTGTGAACAAGATCTTAAAAATGCACACAGTGCAATGGCGGATGTAATAGCTACGCATGATGTGCTGGCGGCTCAATTGCAGCGGTATGATAACCTACAAAATGATGTTGAATTTTTAGAAAAATTTTCGGAAGATGGAAAATTTATTGATGTAGCTCGTCGTTTAGTTTATAAAAATAACAAAGTGTGTTATAATTTTGGCAAACATAAAGATAAGCCAGTGGCAGATGTTTTAAGAAGCGAACCTGGGTATCATGATTGGATGTTGAAAAGCGATTTTCCGTTACACACCAAACACAAGTTGAAAGAAACAGTAGATGCAATAAGAAGTAATAAACTTTTATAATAAAAAAATTGGCAACAAAATCCTTAATAATAATTCCAACATACAACGAAAAAGAAAACGTTGAAAGCATTATCAATACTGTATTACAGTTAGATACTGATTTTCATGTTTTAATTGTAGATGATGGTTCGCCAGATGGAACTGCGGCTATTGTAAAAGTCATGCAGCAAAAAAATAATCGCTTGTTTTTGTTAGAACGAAATGGCAAGCAAGGCTTAGGAACGGCTTACATAGCAGGTTTTAGATATGGTTTGCAAAATGGTTTTGATTTAATGTTTGAAATGGATGCCGATTTTTCGCATCCACCAGCCAAATTAATTGAGTTGAAAAATGCTTGTTTGCAAGGTGCAGATTTAGCTGTGGGCAGCAGGTATGTAAAAGGTGGAAAGCTTGAAAATTGGCCGTTGGATAGAATATTGATGAGCAAAGGCGCATCGATGTATGTACGCTTAATTACAGGCATTCCAGTACGAGATACAACAGCTGGCTTTGTATGTTATAAACGCAAAGTTTTAGAAACTTTAGATTTAGATGCTATTAAATTTATTGGTTATGCATTTCAAATAGAAATGAAATACAAAACTTGGAAAGCTGGCTTTAAATTAGTTGAAGTGCCTATCACTTTTAAAGATAGAGAAAAGGGAAATTCGAAAATGAGTGCAGGTATTTTTAGCGAAGCTTTTGGTGGTGTTTGGAAAATGAGATTTGGAATTTAATCTATCCTACATAAATTGTTTTTTTGTATTTAAATAATTCAATAATACTGTTTGAAAATATTAATTCTTCGGTTTAGTTCAATAGGCGATATTGTTTTAACATCGCCGGTGGTGCGATGTTTAAAGCAACAATTGCCCAATGCCGAAATTCATTTTGCTACCAAAAATAAATTCAAATCATTACTCGAACACAATCCTTACATTGATAAAATTCATGTTTTAAATGATTCGATTTTTGATTTGATAGGAGAGTTGAAAACCGAAAAATTTGATGTGATAATTGATTTACACAATAATCTTCGAACACGAATAATTAAAACTTTTGTTGGCAAAAAATCTTATTCATTTAATAAGTTAAATTTCGAAAAATGGTTGATGGTTAATTTTAAAATTAATCGTTTGCCCAATGTTCATATTGTAGATAGATATTTAGCCGCAACAAAAAAAATAGGAATTAAAAATGATGGTAAAGGATTAGATTTTTTTATTTCGAAAGAAGATGATGATTTTGGGCTGAATTTTTCTGCATCTAATTCATCATACATTGCCTTTGCCATTGGCGGACAATTTGCTACCAAAAAATTGCCTAAAGAAAAAATGGTTGAATTAATTCATCAGCAAAACAAAAAAGTTGTTTTGTTGGGTGGCAAAGAAGATGAAATGGCAGCCAATTATATTTTATCAAATACCAAAAATACAGAAAGTTTTTGCGGTGAAATTTCGCTACATCAATCAGCCGCAATTATAAAATATGCCGATTTGGTTTTAACTCACGATACAGGATTGATGCATATTGCAGCCGCTTATCAAAAAAAAATAAATATTTTTTGGGGCAATACAATTCCACAATTTGGTATGTATCCTTACCTACATAATACAACCGATTTTAAAAATTTTGAAGTACAAAATTTAAGCTGCCGCCCTTGCTCAAAAATTGGTTATGCCGAATGCCCAAAACAACATTTTAATTGCATGAACCAAATCCATTTTTCTACTTTATTTCCTAA
>JBEEMV010000121.1:0-2911 GCA_041192505.1 Bacteroidota bacterium | reverse complement strand
TTATACATTTAAAAACCCCCAAGAAAAATATAATTTTCAAGGGGGTTTTATCAAGTTTTAAATTAATAGTTTTATTCTTTTATAAATCTTGTACGATAAACATTGTTCATTGTTCTTGCTTCAACAAAGTATATATTTGAAGATAGTTTACTGATGTTTATTTTGTTGTTTGTAAATTCAACATTAGTCATAGTTTGACCATTAATCGAAACAACTTTTATCGTTTCAATTCTTTCGCCTTTTACATCAATATTCAATTCAGAAGATGCAGGATTTGGATATACATTTAAGTCTAAATTATCTGCAAAAATATTAGCTACAAAGGCTGATGAAATAGAATTTTTATAGCATACTATTGCTCCATTGGCGCTATTTGAAGCGTTGCCAACTGCAATGATTTTCCCGGTACTAGTTAATGTTAATTCATTTAAGTTATCATTTTGTGTACTAAGGGAAGTGGTTGCAATTCCTGCATTTCCAAATACACCATCTATGTTTCCATTGATATCAAATCGAGCTACTACGAAATCATTTGTTGAACTTGCAGTTGACGAACCTCCAGTTAATATTTTTCCATCTGATAAAATTTGCAAAGCACTTAGTCCATCGGCACCACCAAGGTCTTTTGTACTAATTCCATTAATACCAAAAGTGCTATCAGCTTCGCCATTGCTTTTGAATTTCAACAATGCAAAATCACCATTAAGAGTTCCTCCAGCAATAATTTTCCCATCTGACAATAATTTTATTGCATTGCCATTTAATGAACCTGAAACAGGGTCAATGTATGTTTTGCCATTAGTCCCAAAACCATTATCTAATGTACCAGATGAAGTATATCGCAACATGGCAAAATTTGGAAATCCACCTACAAGGTCAGAACCACAGATGATAATTTTCCCATCAGTTTGCAATGCTATACTACTAACCATAGCTGCGCCGTTGAATGTTGTAGTAACCTTACCATTGCTGCCAAATGAATTATCCAATGTGCCATTTGAATTGCAACGTAATGTTGCAAACGCACCAATTGTGGTATTAAAACCTGCAACAATAATTTTCCCATCGGGTTGCAATAATATTTTTTTTGCTTCATCGCTACTATTATTAAAATCAAAAGTTGCTTTACCATTTGTACCAAACGAACTATCAAAACTACCTGTTGTGGTTAATCGAATTAATGCAAAATCATAAGAAGTTCCTGTTAGGGTTTTACCACCAATAATAATTTTTCCATCGGGCTGAATAGCTAAAGAAGTTGCCATATCATAATCTGAATTAAAGTCAACTTTCAAAATACCATTAGTGGCAAATGAATTATCCAATATTCCATTGGTGTTGTATCTAGCAATCGCAAAATCATAATCTGATATATTAAAGCCAGCGGCGGCTCCACCAACGCCAACTATTTTTCCATCAGTTTGTATCGCAACACTTTGAAATGCAGCAGATTGATAAGTTAGAGTTGTAACTAATTTTCCTGTTGAATTAAATGTTGTATCTAAGCTACCATCTTGCGCAAATACAGTATTTGTAAATAAAACAAGAGCAATAAATAAGTTTTTTAGTTTCATAATATTTTAAGTTAAATGCAAAAAGCCATCTAAATTTTAGATGGCTTTTTACGTAGTTTTAATAGTTTTATTCTTTAATAAACTTAGTTCTGTAAATGTTGTTAGCTGTTTTTACTTCAACAAAATATACACTTGGTGTTAAATTGCTGATGTTAATTTTATTAGCAACAAAACTTGAGTTCATTATTTGTCCGTTGATAGCTGTAATTTTTATCGTTTCAATTCTTTCGCCTTTTACATCAATATTTAATTCAGAAGATGCAGGATTTGGATAAACCGATAATTTACTTGTTGCCACCAAATTATTAATTCCGTTTGGCGCATTAGGATCTAAAATTGAAATAGTATGAATTGCATTTCCGCCTTTCATTCTTGCTACAAATTGATTTAAACAAGTTGAATCGCTACAAGTAGCACTACCTACAGTAGCTGTCATTGCTAAACAAATATTGTAAGTGCCTGATGCTGCATAAGTATGCGTTGGGTAAGCACCTGTAGATGTTGAACCATCGCCCCAATACCAAGTGTAAACAGGGTTTGTGCCATTTGTGGTTGAATTATTTGCACCATAATATACACCTGCAGTTACTGAATCGGGCCAAATAGAAAATGATGTAACGCACGATGGTAATGTGTTGCCAATTGTAATTGATTGACAAAATGTATCTCTACAAGATTGATTAACCGAATCTTGAATGTAAATACAAACATTGTAAGTACCAACTGCATACGACATGGTGTATGTACTTCCGGGTAATGCATTTAAAGATTGAGTTTGACCATTACCATAATCAATATACGAACCCATATAGCCATAGGCACCAGATGTAGTATAACTGCTATCCACAAATGAATAAGTAGTTGTTCCTGGATTTTGCCAAGTCATTAAATAGGCTGTACAGCCAACTTGGGCTTTAGTAACAGTTTGCATTAAAGCGAAACTAATTAAAAGTAAAAAAAGTTTTTTCATGATTTAAAATTTTTGTTTTTGATTAATAAATATTTTTTTGTTGATGCAAAGATGAATTAGTTTCAATTAAAAAAAAGTGAAATAAAAATATTTTCTTACACGTTCAAAATTTAAATAAATTCATTCTAAATAAAAAGCAGCAATAATTAAATTTATTGCTGCTTTTTATAAATCAGCTCAAACCCTTTGCATCAGTGTATTCTGCGTTCTATTAAAATTAAGGATTTATTCTTTTACAAATTTTGTACGATAAATATTTGCTGCTGTTTTTATTTCAACAAAATAAATATTTGAAGGCAATTGGCCAATGTTTAGCTTATTGTTGCTAGTATTTGATTGCATCATTAATTGGCTATTGATTGTGTAA
>JBEEMV010000120.1:0-22799 GCA_041192505.1 Bacteroidota bacterium | reverse complement strand
CGTAATGCACGTATAGTTGTGATTTGCTTTCAATTTGTGTTCTTTGATAAATCTTTTACAACATAGATTAACGCAAATGTTAAGAGATGATAGTTGTGATTTGCTTTCAATTTGTGTTCTTTGATAAATCTTTTACAACAGCTATACTGAAAAGCCTTTATTTTATTGACTTTTTTGTTGTTTGACAGATTATAAAATCAAAGAATTTTATCAAGAACTTGATTAGAAATGTGAGTTTTTACATTCCTAATTCTTTACAATCCTCCTTCAATTTTTATAATTGCTGGAGGATTTTTTTTGTTTCCCACAGGTTCCGCAAATTTTCGCAGATGTCTTTTGTCGCAATACTTTGTACTTAATTCCTAATACCTTCTTCTTAAAACATTTCTAATTGCTGCGGTACACTTGGATTATCTTGTAATTTTTTTCCGTAAAATATTTCTATATCGCCAAATTGTTTATCGGTAATGCAAAGAATACCTACATGACCTTTTTCGGGTAGTTTTGATTTAGTTCGTTTGATATGCACTTGTGCATTTTCAACACTGGCGCAATGCCTTAAGTATATGGAAAATTGGAACATCTGAAAGCCATCTTTCATAATGTGCTTACGAAACCCTGCTGCTATTTTTCTTTCGCTGCTGGTTTCTGTCGGTAAATCGAAAAATACAAGTACCCACATAATACGATATGCATTTAATCGGTCTGTTTTCATTGGTGATTAATCAATGTCAATTTATGTTTTTCGCATCTTAGATGCAGCCCGTTTGTTTCAATTTATTGGGTAGCTCCAATGGAGCAAAATTTCAATTGTCTATTTTCCATTTCTACAAATGTATTGCCCATATTGGGCAATCAATAAACCATTAATCATTTCACAAAATCATTCAATTGTTTTTTGCATCTTAGATGCAATCCGTTTGTAGAAAAAAGATAACGCCCAATAATCTTCTTTTGCCTCGTAGAGGCTACCCAAATTAATCTATCAAATCTTTAAACAAATATTTTTCGTCAAAATCAACCAAATAATCTTGCAACAATTTAATGTATTCTTCTCTGAATGTTTTTTTGCGATGATGTTCTTTTTGATTTAAAATATATTTGCAAACAGCATCAATTTGCGAACGACTATTGCTAAAAGCACCATAACCTTCTTGCCAATTAAATTTGCTTTTTGCAAATTGTTGTTGGTTGATAAATTCCGAACTATCTCCTTTTACTAATCGCATTAAATCTGAAATAGATTGTTTTGGATTTAACCCAACAAATAAATGCAAATGGTCGGGCATCGAATTGATGGCTAACATTTTATGTCCGTTGTTTTGTACAATGCCTGTAATGTATTGATGCAATCGTTGTTCCCATTCAGGTTGAATGGTTGCTGTTCTATTTTTTACAGCAAATACAATATGGATGTATAATTGAGTATAGGTGTTTGCCATTTTTATTTTTAACGATTTTAATTTATAAAAAGGGTAGCCTCTACGAGGCAATATTTAATTTCTGATTTTGGGTTCTACAAACAGGTAGCACCTTCGGTGCAAACTTCAATTCTATATTTTTTATTTCTACAAACGGGTTGCCCATACTGGGCAATTTTTTTACAATTCAGGATAAATCAATTTTCTACTTTCGCCTGCATAACATTTGGCTAATGATGCCGTTGTTCTTTGCGTTGCAATCATTAGCGGACTTTTTTCTTCATCAATTTTTACATCAACCGATGGAATAGTTAATAATCTTGCTTTCAGTTCTTTGGTTAATATTTCGATGTTAGATGTTTCATCAATAATTTGCCTTACCAATAAATCAACATAAGGTCTGTAAGGTTCCATGATGTCATCAGCTAAAGCATACGCATTGTATTTGTTGTGATGAAATATGCCCAACGTTGGTAATAAACCACTGCCAACAAGGCTTCGGGCAAGTACGCCTCTTAAAATGGCATAACCATAATTCAATAAATTATTAGGTGGAGCACCTTCTCTATGTCTTGTAAAATGCCAAGCATCGGGGAATAATACTTTCCAATAAAAGGCGGCTGCTTGTGCTTCATAATTATCTGTATCGCCGCTTTTTACTGCTTTCGATAATTCCATCATTCTGCCGCAATCAATATCAAAGTGTTTAAGCACTGCGGCTTGATTCGCAATTTTATATTGCACCGTTTGTTGCCACAATTGTTTTTTTAAAGGAATTGAAGCATCTTGTTGATGTTTAAATCGTTCAGCTTGTAAGCTATTTCCATCTAAGTTTAACAACATACCCGTAGGCATGTGTTTTTCGTTGCAGGTAATTAATGCAGCATTGTTTTCCAACAATTTTTCCATCAACCTATGGCTCAATGTTATTTGTTCGTGGTCTAAAACTATTACACCAATATCTTCTATCGGCACAGTTTTATCATCCATGTCTTCTTGCCCTTTCACACGATTATATTGAATCACCAATTGTTCGTCAGTGGTTTTTAAATGACAAGGATTGCCGATGAAGATGGATTTTTTTATCATGGTTTAAAATTTATTTTAAAAACATTCTTCGCCTTTTGCAATAATTTCACCTAATGGACTAAGCCTTACCTTAATAGCATTTAATGATTCTGAAAGTTTTGGAAATTTATCAGTCCCATATTTATCTTTTCCTGTTTTTGAAAGTTTATGAGGCTCAAGTTTAATGACAGCGTAACCTTTTGCAGTTGGATTAAATCCTAACTCATTTACCTTAAATAGTTTGTTCGAAATGCTACTTTTATCATTCCAATCAATAGTATCAATATTCTGCTCTTCTTCATTTAAATAGACTATATCACCTTGCTTTAACCATTGGCATTGATTCATTAACTCCAAACCATCTGATGTTTCATCAAGAAATAATTTTTCTTTTTTTCGTTTTGTTTTTACTGCATCCCAAAAAGAAATTAATTGAAAATCTCTTTTAGAGCGTTTTGGAATACCTTTTTTATCAAACTCTTTTTTCTCATAAAATATCATCATGTAATTGCCATCATTATCAGCATATTTGTTGTCGGGGAGTTTAATTACACTTCTCTCATTTTTATACTTTACCCTTATGCTTTTCAATGGTGGTAAAGATTTTCCTTTTTGGCTCTTTGTTTTATCTTCGTTAGGAGTATATGAATATAAAGGGAATTTTTTCAATGCAGATTCTGAAAATGGTTTTATTGATTTTCCTTTTTCATCTTTTAAATCCTTGATTTCATTTATTCTTTTTTCTAAAACACTTTTTTGATGCTCATCATAAATTTTATTTAAATCTTCGATTTTCTCAAACGCATAAATTTCAGAACTACCAATTTTTGTCATTAACTTATCTCTACTTATGTAGACATTCTTCTTTTCAAACCCTTGATTAATTGGTTTTTTCAATTTTCCATAAAATGTTTCCTTGTGTAATGAGCCTTGAGGTGCAAAAGTTGTTTTAGGTTGAGAAACACTATTTAGCATTCTCACTTTGTTTATTCTTTTCTTAATGAGTGTTTTCTTTTCGTAATGACAAACTAAAATTGATGAAATGCTTTGTTTCAATTTTTCGTAATCAAAACACTTTTCAATTTTATCACGATAAGGCAAATTTTCATTTTCTTTTTGAGCATTATAAGTGCTTAATGTTTTGATGATTTTTGGCGAACAACAAGCTGTAATAAAAGCATCAATAGCATGATGACGGTGGTCGCTACGATCTTTCTTTCCAGATTTGTTTCTGAATTGGTTGAATTTATTTACTTCAAGCCAAAAATAAATGATGTCTTGTTTTGTTTCTTCAACAAATTTCTTCACATCATTGTTGTTTTCTAAATCTCTCCAATCAATTTTAAAATCAGTTGTTTTTAAATTCTTTTCATACCAATCTCTTAAACTCTTTTTCATGCCGTAATAATGACGATACACCTCATCCATATCAATATTGCAATCTTCAAAATATCTGATTTTATCTAAAAGATTTGACAACGACCAATCGTTACTTCTTAAATCACTTGTAGCTGCACCATTTGTAAATTGAACATTTCTACAAACTTCCCTCATTTTATTTCGAGTAAATACAGCGATGTAAGAAGTGTTGCTTAATTGCCTATTTAAAAATCCTTCATCTACTTTTTCTTTTAAAAATTGTTCGGCTTTTGACTTTGAAAAATCATGCAATTTGCTTTTCAATCTTCTTTTAAACTTCTTCAATTCATCTTCGCCTTTCCACTTTAAATATTCGTAAGCGGTTCTACTTCCTTTCTCTTTATTTATAGATGAAAAAGTTAAAGTTTTATTGTTAAACGAATTATCTAAAGAACGACTTAATGGAATGATATGTTCTATTTCGATTTCAGAACTGAATAATGTAGTTAAGTTTATTGTCTTGCCAGTGTAAGGACATAATCTGCCACATTCTAACCACAGCCTATGTTTTAGCCTATCTTCTTGTTTTGTTATTTTTGAAAATGATTTGAATTCATCTTTAAATGTTTCATCATCTTCATTCATATTCATTTGTAACCACAACTCATATTTACCAATTAACCCGTCATATTTTTCAATCTTTTTTGAAAGATTTAAAACATCTTTTTTGCTGTTTAAGAAATCGGCATACTGTTCACGAAGTTTGTCTTTATCCGAATTTTCTTTTCTTAATTTTTCTCTTTCTTGTCGTGGTTTTTTTAATTCACGAGTTGATTCAATTCTTATTTCTAAAGTTTCTCTATCAATTTCATTTTTATAATTTTCAAGAATTGCATTTACAATTTTTATTGATTTAGAAACTGATTTTTCAACAACAGGATTTCGTAGCTCTTGATATTTTAATTGTTTAATTTTTTCTTTTAGTGGATAGTCTTTTGATGTTTTGTTTTCATCATCTAAATATTTAGCAAGATTTAAAGCACGTCTTTCATCAATAATATTTCCATCAACATCTAAAATTTGTTTTTGCTGTTCAACAACTTTTTTCAAAACCTTTGTTGAGTAAGAACCATAATCGGGTTCTAATCCTTTTGAAATTAATTCGCTGGCTTGTGTTTTATCAAAATTCCATTTTGTTTTTTCTGTTAAAATCCCTTCTAACCATTCATCTTCTTTCATCAAGCCATCTTTAGCCATGTATAGATGATGCCATAGGGCTTCCAGCCTGTTTTGTTGTTTTAAATCATTGTATTTTTCTTCACCCAATGTTTCAAATATGGCAGCATAAGTTCTATTGCCGTAAATTGATTTTTCAATTTCTTCATTATCTGTTACAAACTCCATTTCATTTTCATTCAAACCTAAAACAGAAAAAAATGTTGGAAGATTTTTTTCTTTTGTTGCCTTACTTGGCTTGATTGATAATTTATCTGTTGTTTCTAATTTAGCAGCAAGTTTTTCAATCCATTCTTTTTTCAAAGGTTGATTAAAATGTTCTTCATCATTGAATCTTATATCGGCTAAATTTTTATAGATTCTAAACTCTTGATACAATGGATGACTAACAGGAATTGCTTTTTTATTTTTTTCAAACTGACAATTAGAAACGTATTTCTTTTGCGATTTTAATGGACGTTGATAATAAATACAATACTCTCTAATGTGCCAATAATTTGTTGCTTTGAATTCTTTTAGGTTTTCAATTTTTTCTTTGTAAGGCAGTTGTTTAATGGCTTTGTATTCAGCAGGGCTTCCTGTTAATTCGTTTGGGTAATGTTTCATTTGTGCTTCCCAAATTTGGTCGAATTCATCTAAATACATTTCACGTTGTGTATATCTTCCAAAGTGTCTGCGAATGCCATTGCTATTGAATAAAACGATTTCACCATTTTCATTTATGGCTCTTTCATCAATGGGTTCATTAAAGTTGTGCCATTTGTTATCATCATATTTTTTCTTTGCTTTTTGGTGCATTTTGAAAAAATATTCGCCAATAGTTTTGGCATTATTATTCTCCATGAATTTCTTCAACTCATTAATTCCTTCTTTTACTTTTCCATCCTCTTTATCTTCTTGTTGAATTTTTTTTGCGTTGCTTTTAAAGCCTCTGTATTTATTTAAGAGCATAAAAATTCTACCAATTTCATTTAAAGGAATTTTTATTTCGGCATTAATTGCATTGGCTCTTAACTGATATAATTCATAGGATTGACCTTTACCTTTTGCCTTAAATAATTTTGAATAATCGGGCAGCATACCTAATTTTTCAAGACCTTCTTTTAAATTTCCTCTTCGCATTTTAAAACGGAAACGCATTCTACTTGCACCTCTATAAGCCCTTCGTTGCTCATTGTGCGTTTTTTCTTTTCCACTTTTATCATCTACAATTGTTCCAATTGGAAAAATATAAACACCAGTTTTTACAATTTCAATTGTTCCATCTTCAAACTCTTTTAGTAAACTCCATCCAAGAGAATTTGTACCCATGTCTAATCCGATAATTTGTTTGAATTTCATTTCTTATTTGGTTTTGAATTTTCTTTTTTTATTTTTGTACCGAAAGCTTATCACAACAAGGATTATTCCTTAGGCGATTTAGCCCTGCCCTTGGTTCGTCCCGGGGCTTTTTTCTTCCCCAAATATATACTTCCCATTTTAATATTCTACATAAAAAAAACGACCACCAATTATACATTGATAGTCGTTTTTAAAATAATTAATTTAAAATATTTTGGCTGGGTAAAAGTTTTAATACCCTAATATTTTCATCATGCTTTCGGGCGTTTGTTCTTTGCGGAAAAGCTTATCGGTAATAACACCATCTTCATCCATTTGAATTAAAATATGTTTAGGCGATGGCACCAAACAATGTTTTATTCCGCCATATCCGCTTAACGATTCTTGGTAAGCACCTGTATGAAAAAAGCCAATGTATAAGGGTTCTTCTTTATACACTTTTGGTAAATATATTTGCGATACATGTACTTCGCTATTATAATAATCGTGGCTATCGCAGGTTAAACCACCTAAGTTTACACGTTGGTATTCGTTGTTCCAACCATTAATCGGCAGCATAATAAATTTTTGTCCAATGCCCCAAGTATCGGGCAGTGTGGTAATAAATGAAGAATCAATCATGTACCAAAGTTCATTATCATTTTGCCATTTTTGAGCTAACACTTTATAAATAGCAGCACCACTTTCGCCTACGGTATAACTTCCAAATTCGGTATAAATATGTGGCTCGGGTACTTTTGCTTTTTTACAAGCATTTTTTATTTGCAAAATAATTTCGCTAATCATGTATTCGTAATCGTAACTAAAAGTAAGCGAATTACGAATAGGAAAACCACCACCAATATTAATAGAATCAAGGCTTTCGCATTCTTGTTTTAATTCGCAATATACATTAATGGCTTTGTTTAATTCGCTCCAATAATAGGCATCATCTTTAATGCCTGTATTGATAAAAAAGTGCAACATCTTTAAATTAAACTTCGGATTATCAGCAATTTTATCAGCATAAAAATGCTTAATATCTTTACTTCTAATGCCTAATCTACTTGTATAAAACTGAAACTGTGGTTCTTCTTCGGCAGCTATTCTAATACCTATATTACAAGTTTCTTTTACTAATTTATCGTACTCTTTAAGTTCCTCTTTATTATCTAAAATAGGAGTTACATTAAAGCCTTCATTAATCATGCTGCTAAGCCTACGGGTATAAGTTTTGGTTTTAAAACCATTACTTACAATTTTGGTAGTTTTATCTAATTTTTTGCGCTTATAAAGACGCATAATGATTTCTAAATCGGATGAAAAAGAAGTTTCTAAATGAATATTATTTTTTAGTGCTTCTTCTAATACAAAACTAAAATGACTGCTTTTTGTACAATAGCAATAATTGTATTCGCCTTTGTAGCCATGTTGCTTAAAAGCCTTGGCAAACAAGCGTTTGGCTTCTTGTATCTGCTCACTTATTTTGGGTAAATACGAAAGCTTTAGCGGCGTTCCGTATTTTTTTATTAAATACGATAAATCAATATCGTTAAAGAATAATTTATTTTCTTTTACCTTAAATCCTTTTTGAGGAAAATCGTAGGTTTGGTGAATGAGGTCGCTGTAGCGGTTGTTCATTAATAGTTACTTAATAATCTTTGAAATGTGATAAATACATGAGCCATTTTTTTCGGTATAAATGTATGCAATCCTACGTTTTTTTTGATGTTAATTCTATGCAATTTTTTTCAACAGTTTTAAAATCTTACATTTGCACAAAATCAGAACAAAACTTTATGGTTAAGCCAATAAAATTAATTGAGATAAAAAGTGAAATAGGCGCAGGCACACGTGGTGCAAGTATGGGTGTAGATGCATTAAAAATTGCAGCCTTAGATTTTAGAAGTAATTATTTTAATAAATATAGTTCTATAGAAGTGCCAAATGAAAATGCTTTGTTGTTCGAAGCACAAGGAAGTTCGCATGCCAAGCGGATAAAAGGTGTTTATTCGATGGCTGAAAAAATTAGCGATACAGTTTTAAAAACCTTGAAGAAAAATGAATTTCCGATTGTATTAGCTGGCGACCATAGTAGTGGTTATGCAACCATTGCAGGTATAAAAATGGCTTATCCAAAATCGCATATTGGTGTAATCTGGATTGATGCACATGCCGATTTACATTCGCCTTATACCACACCCAGCGGCAATATGCACGGCATGCCTTTAGCAGCAGCTTTGGCGGAAGATAATGTAGAAAAACAAGCCAACAAGCCTGATGCAGAGACTGTTGAATATTGGAATAAATTAAAAGGCTTAGGCAATATTATTCCGAAAATTTCACCTCGAGATTTGGTGTTTGTTTGCCTTAGAGATTTTGAATCGCAAGAAGAATTTGTGATTAAAAGCAATAAAATAAAAGTGGTGCCTACCAACGAATTGCGCCGAATGGGAATTGAAAGAGTGGGTAGAGATATTTTGGCATATTTAAAACATTGCGATTATATATACATCAGTTTTGATGTGGATAGTATGGATAGCAGCATCAGTAAAGGCACTGGTACACCTGTACGAAATGGTATTAACGAACGTGAAGCTGGTGATTTGATTGTAAGATTATTGCAAAGCGAAAAAATTTGTTGCTTCGAAATTACAGAGGTAAACCCAACCTTAGATAAAGAAAATTTGATGGCTGAAAATGCTTTCGAAATTTTGTTAAAAGCTACTAACGAAATATTAGCTGAATAAAAATCACTTACATTTGATACGTAATAAAAAAATTATACAAATATGAAATCAACCATTTTAGATAACATCGAAACCATTCATCCTATTGATTTACAAGTGGCCGTAAATAAATACATGACCAAAGTATTTGGGTGGATGTGTGCCGCATTAATGATAACTGCATTCACATCTTTATATGTAGTTTCATCCGAAACATTATTAGAAACTATTGTAGGTAATAGAATTGTATTTTATTGTTTGATTGGGGCAGAATTTTTATTGGTGATGGGCATTAGTAGTATGATAAACAGAATTAGCACACCCATTGCTATTGCATTTTTTATTGCCTATTCAATTGTAAATGGACTTACACTATCTATCATTTTTTTAGTGTACACTGCTGGCAGTATTGCATCTACATTTTTTATTACAGCTGCTACATTCGGTATTATGAGTGCAGTTGGGTATTTTACAAAAAAAGATTTAACATCATTTGGGCAAATTTTAGCGATGGGATTGATTGGTTTAGTAGTAGCATCTGTAGTTAATATTTTTATGCAAAATGATATGCTGTATTGGGTTTGCACTTATGCTGGCGTATTAATATTTACAGGCTTAACGGCTTATGATACACAAAAAATTAAAATGATAGGAAGCGATGCCATCAGCAACGGAAACGATACTTCGAAAATTGCAATTATGGGTGCTTTAAATTTGTATTTAGATTTTATCAATCTATTCTTATTCTTATTAAGATTATTTGGCAGAAGAAAATAAGCAGTACTAAAAAATATCAACGGCGAACAAAAATTGTTCGCCTTTTTTTTACAAAAAATATTTATACTACATGCAAACTCGATTATCAACTTTGGCTGATGCACCTATCATTGCATCGTTTAATAAAGCAATGGCTTTTGAAACCGAACAAAAAAAATTAGACAATGAATTGGCTTTGCTGGGTGTTGAAAATTTAATGAAACAACCTCAATATGGATTTTATGTTGTTACCGAAATTGATTCAGAAATTATTTCATCTTTAATGATTACTTACGAATGGAGCGATTGGCGCAATAGTTTAATATGGTGGATTCAAAGTGTATATGTAAAGCCCGAACACCGTAAACAAGGCGCATTTAAGCGTATGCTTGTATTTGTTGAACAGCTAGCCAAACAGCAAAATATAAATTGCATTCGATTGTATATGGAGAAAGACAATCGAACAGCTCATCAAGTTTATCTTCAAAACAATTTTATAGAAACTGATTATTTAATGTTTGAAAAAAACATGGATTCATTGTAATACTTTAGCTAAGTTATTCTTCAACCCTATATTTTTATGATGAAATATTTTGCAATATTGGCATTTGTATTTTCAATTAATTTCAATTGTATTTCGCAATCAATTATTATTGATAGCATCAACAATTCTAATGAGCCATCAATTGCCATGAATCCCAAAAATCCATTAGAATTAGTAGCAGGTGCTAATACCGATAATGTTTATCGTTCAAATGATGGAGGCAAAACATGGATTAAGAAAAAACTCACATCAACATCAGGTGTTTGGGGCGATCCTGTTTTGATAAATGATGATAAAAACAATTTCTACTTTTTTCATCTTTCTACACCAAATGGTGGTTGGGGAAATTCAGAATTTTTAGATAGAATTGTTTGCCAAAAAAGTGTTGATGCTGGTAATACTTGGAGCATTGATACATCTTTAGGAATGCATCAAAACAACGAAGTTGAAGATAAACCTTGGGCAATTTATAGCACATTAAATAATGAAATTTATGTTAGCTGGACAGAGTTTGACAGATACGAACAAGTACCTTTTGGGTATCATGTAACCAATGCAGATAGCAGCAGAATTTTATTTTCGAAAAGCATAGATGGTGGAATAAGTTGGTCATCGCCACAAAAAATAAATGATGCTTCGGGCGATTGTGTTGATTCCGATAATAGCACCGAAGGCGCTGTGCCAGCCGTTGGACCTAATGGCGAAGTGTATGTGGCTTGGAGTTTTAAAGATAAAATTTTAGTAAATAAATCAATTGATAAAGGACAAACATGGTGGAATAAAAATGTAGTGGCTGCTCATCAATATGGTGGTTGGGATATAACTGTACCAGGCTTTAATAGAACCAACGGAATGCCCGTAACGGCTTGTGATATAAGCAACAGCATTTACAAAGGCAATGTATATATAAATTATTCGGATACAATAAATGGAATAAATAATACAGATGTTTTTATTGTGAAATCTACTGATGGTGGTAATACTTTTAGCCAACCTATTAAAGTAAATAATGATAATGGTATTGCACATCAATTTTTAAATTGGATGAGTGTTGACCCAGTTACAGGTTTTCTGTACATAATATTTTATGATAGAAGAAATTTTGCCATCAATAGCAGTAAAACTGAATTGTATATGGCAATATCAAAAGATGGTGGCGAAACATTTAGTAATCAAAAAATAAACGATAGTTTTTTTATTTCGAATGATAATATTTTTGCTGGCGATTATATTAACGTAATAGCTTACAATGGTTATGTACACTGCATCTGGACAGAACTTGATTCAGCAAAAATTTCATCACGAATTGTAACTACTCAATTTCATTTCGCTGTTGATACGATTCAAAACTTACCCAATTGTAATGGCATTTATTTCAGCGCATTATATCCTAATCCTATCAGCATCGATATTTTAAAAGTAAATTATTGTTTAGAATCTGCAACCAATATTAGCATACAAATATTTAGTAGTGATGGTAAATTGGTAGCTACATTATTAAATAATTCAAGCCTAATAAAAGGAAGTAATACACTTCAATTTTCGATGAAAGATTTGAATCTATCCAATGGGATATACATTGTTACTTTTAAAGGTGATGGAATTTTTGAATCGAAAAAATTAGTGGTAATTAATGCGTATTAATTTTTTTTAAAAATCTCCGTTTACCTATTTTAAAATACCATTCGCCTAAAACAAATTTTCAGCAAACATTTAGCTATTACTTTTGTTTCCTCAAAAAAAATAAACAAATAAATGGATTCACATACAGCCAACATTGTTATTCGATTCAGCATCATCATTTTAATATTAGCCGCTTTAGATTTTTATGTTTTTAATGGTGTAAAAACATTAACCCGAAATTTATCTTACAGTAAATATATAAGTTGGGCATATTGGCTAATTAGCAGCGGCACATTAATATTTGTATTTTATAATTTTGTTACAGCCCGTGAAAGCGGCATCAATCAAGCCATGGTGAGATATAGCATTGGATTAATGCTGTTGATTAGTATTCCAAAAATTGTGTTTAGTGTGTTTTTATTATCAGATGATGTGGTGCGTTTAATTCAATTTATAGTGCAATGGATAGGCGGATTTTTTCATTCAGAAAGCAAAGAATTGTTTATGGCTGATAGAAGAAAATTATTAATTCAAGTGGGTGTGTTAGCTGCATCTATTCCATTTATGGCTATTATTCATGGTGTAGTTAGTGGCAGATATAATTTTAAAATAAGAGAAATAACTTTAAAATTTAAAGATTTACCACAAGCTTTTGATGGCTTTACTATTACACAATTAAGCGATATTCATATTGGTAGTTTTGATAATAAAGATGCTATTGAAAAAGGTATTGCCATGGCAAATTCGGCAAAAAGCGATGTGATAGTTTTTACTGGCGATTTAGTAAATAATGTGGCTACTGAAGTTGAACCCTATCTTGATGTATTATCAAAATTATCAGCACCAATGGGCATTTACAGCACATTTGGTAATCATGATTATGGCGATTATGTGCAATGGGAAAGTAAAGAAGCGAAGCAACAAAATTTAGAAAATTTAAAACAACACCATAAAACAATAGGCATGAAATTGCTTTGCAATGAGCATGTATCATTTGAAAAAAATGGAGAAAAAATTCATTTAGTAGGAATTGAAAATTGGGGCTTACCACCATTTCCGCAATATGGCAATTTGAATAAAGCATTAGGCGATTTGCCGAATGATTCATTCAAGGTTTTATTATCGCATGACCCATCGCATTGGGATGCTGAAGCCAAGAATCATGCATCGCATATACATTTGGCATTGGCTGGGCATACACACGGAATGCAATTTGGTATTGAATTGCCAGGGATAAAATGGAGTCCTGTAAAATTCAAATATCCTAAATGGGCTGATGTTTATGAAGAGAATAATAAATATTTATATGTTAATCGTGGCTTTGGATATTTAGCATTTCCGGGCAGAGTGGGCATTTGGCCCGAGATTACAAAGATTACATTGAGAAGAGCTTAATCAATTCATCATCCAAAAAACATAAAACATTTTTTATTATTATCTTTCTTTTGTCTTGATACAAAAGAAACAAAAAATCAAGCCTCCAAAACTTAAATTTGAAAATACTACAGTCTGATTTTTTGCAGCGAAATCAATAGTCCTAAATTGGTTTGTTTTAATTTTAAACGTAAAACATTTCGCTTGCTATGATTTCGCTAACACAATGTCATCGCACAAAATCATACTTTGATTTTCTGAATTTAATTTTTTATGGCGTTATAAGTGGCATTATTATTTTTTGCAGAAAAATCAGTGCAATGAATTGCGTATAGCATTGCGTAAAGCGCAATTCAGCTGACAATTGAGTTTTAATAAATGAAGCAAAATCTATTCAGCCTTATTGCGCTTGCAGAAATTCATTGTGCTAGGTTTTTCACAAAAAATAATATAGCCTTGATTTTTTTGTAACTTTTTTTATCAAGAAAAAAAGTTAAGATTGACTTTCAAGGAATCTTAATTATACCCAATATCATTTGCTATTGCAATTTGTATTCTGCAAATTTGCAATCATGTTTGCCCGATTACTTTTAATTTCATTTTTGTTTTGTTCGTTGATGATTGCCACAGTTGGTTATCATCCTATATTTTCTGTTTTACAAAACAAAATAAAACACGAAATGATAGTATTGAAAAAAAATGTAACGGCTGATGAAGTGATAAAAATTTCGTTTAGCAAAACTGTAAATGGAAAAATTGCAGATAAAAATTTCGAGCTATTAAATGAAGATGAATTTATTTTTAATCATCATTATTTTGATGTGATAAAAAAAGTAATTAGCAAAAATGAAATCACTTATTATTGTTTGTGTGATGAAAAAGAAACAAATTTAGTAATAGCAGATATTCAGCAAACACAAAGCCATAGCATTATTGAACCGAATCAAAAATCTTCATCAAAAAAAATGGAGAAAGAAAACCACACCATAAATTTATTTTTTTCTGAAAATAATTTTGAATTTAAAACGTCATTAAATTCATCTATCACATTCTTTTTCTTCGATAAAAATATTTCTCTGCAAAAATATTATTTAGCATCTCCACCACCCAAAGTTGAAATAGCATAATTCAACATTTTACCATTTCATTGCTGAAAAAAAATTCAGCCATTCCAATTTTATTTTAAATCAAATTAAATGAATAGAATTTCAATTACTATTCTATTAATGGTGTTATATCTACTACCATTTAATACATATAGTCAAACTACCAAAGATAGCAGCAAAGCAATGCTTAATGGCATGCCAATGATGATGCTTTGCCCAGTAAATATTATTGACATTGCACCCTTAATTGTTTCTACAACACCAAATAATGCTGTTGTTTTAAGTAAAGAAAATATTGCTAATTCGGGTGCTATTAGTTTAAGTGATGCAGTTGCAAAATTGCCAGGCGTTAGCCAATTAACAACAGGCGTAGGCATCTCGAAGCCCGTTATTCGTGGGTTGTATGGCAATCGGGTTCAAATAAATGTAATGGGTTTACGCTTCGATAATCAACAATGGCAAGATGAACATGGCATGGGTTTAACTGATATGGGCGTTAATACATTAGAAATTATTAAAGGTCCAGCATCGTTAACTTATGGCAGCGATGCATTGGGCGGCGTAATCAATATTACAGATGAAAATTGGGCAGCAATGAACCACAAAGAACAAGAATTTAAAACTAAATTATTAAGTAATACACTTGGTGTTGGATTAGAATATGGCATCAAAAAAACAACTGAAAATAAAAGTTGGAAACTAAGAATTGGTGCTGAAAACAATGCTGATTATAGCAGTGCAAATAATACCAGAGTTTTAAATTCGAGGTTTGATAATTATTCCATTAAAGCATCTGAAAATAAATACAGAAGAGGCGGATGGAATATGAATAATAATTTTTATGCTGGTGTTAATCGGTTTGGTTTTGTGTTTGATAGTTTATCCAGAAAAACTGTTGACAACAGAATTAGTAGAACCTACGATGGTCCACATCATCGAGTATTTTTTGGATTGTTAAGTTCTATTAATACAAAACAAATTAATGATAAAAATACTGCTATTATAAAAGCTGGAATCATCACTAATTTAAGGCAAGAACAAGAAGGCGGCAACAGAATTAGTTTGAATATGTTGTTGAATACTTATTCGCTTTCGGCACAAATTAACAGACGGATGCAAAGCCATTCAAACTTAATTTATGGTGTATCTACTTTTTATCAAACCAATAAAAATTTAGGTTCAAGAATTATTGTACCTGATGCTCATACGCTTGAATCATCAGCCTTTGCGGTGTATAAAAAATATTTTTCTAATTATCGAAATTATGTTGAAGCAGGCTTGCGATACGATGTACGAAGCATCACCACCTTATTTTCAGATAGTATTTTGAATAAAGGAATGCCTGCATTTACAAAAACTAAAGGCTCGTTAAATGGCAGTATGGCAACTAATATTTGGGTAATAAAAAAAATAATTTTGCTGCAAGCCAATGTGGGCAGTGGCTATAGAAGCGGCAATTTAGCTGAATTAAGTAGCAATGGTTTGCATGAAGGCACATCAAGATGGGAAGTAGGAAATCCTGATTTAAAGATTGAGCAAAATATTAATTCAGAAATTGGATTAAGAATATTTGCAATAGATAAATATGTAAAACAAAACAATAAATTAAATCTCGATTTTAGCATCAATGCATTTCACAATCAATTTTACAATTATATTTATTTAGCTCCAACACCGCATCAATACTATGGTTTTACCATTTATAATTATGTGCAAAGCAATGCAGCATTGCAAGGCGGCGAAATAGTAATGAATATGATGTTGAATAATTTAACGCATCAACAGCAACTGTTTTTCAAATCAGAATTTAGTTATTTACAAGCCAAAAAAGCTGATGGAACTTACTTGCCATTTATTCCAGCCAGCAAATTTTATAACGAAATAAAATTAACAAGCCATGTAAATAAATTTGTGTTGTTGGGTATTACAAATGTATTAGCACAAAACAAACCTGCTGTGTTCGAAACCTCTACACCAGCTTATTACATCATCAATGCAGCCATTGGTAAAGAATGGAAAAAAGAGGGTAGTCAAAACATTTATTCGCTTTCTATCACAGGTACAAACTTAACCGACACAAAATATTTCGACCATTTATCTCGATTCAAATATTATGGAATCTATAACATAGGCAGAAATATTATGATCAATTTTTCAATTAAATTTTAAAAAACAAAAACAATAAATCATGAACAAAATTATTTTCAATTTAACAATTACTACTTTAATTATTTCAGCCACAATTTTTAGCTCTTGTAAAAAAGATGCACACAAACCGCCAGTGGTTGAGTTTAAAACAGGTTCGGGATTGCATACCGTATTAGGCAATAATTTGGATACCATTGCCCGAAATACAACTATTACAATTGGATTAAAAGTTACAAAAGTTGAGGATGAATTAAAATCAATTAATGTAAGTGTGGCTTACGATGGCTCAACAAATACTACAAGTATTTACAATGCTAATACATCGCATAGCCAATACGATGGCTTTGAAGATAGCCGCCCTATCACTACTCGTAACCAAGCTGGTATCGAAAAATTTACTTTTGCAGTGGTAGATTTTGATGGAAATATTGGCACAGCAGTATTTACAGCTGTGGTTAAATAATACTGTACACCTCAATAAATTCAATACCAAGTTTGGCAAACTTTAAAAGTTCGCCAAACTTATTAAAGTAACAAGTAAAAAAGAGAAGCAATTTTTAGCTTCTCTTTTTTTGTTTTAGGATTTGCTAATACACTTTGTATTGCTCACTTTTGCAAAATGTTTTTACGAATGATGTATAAATTTTTATCGCTTACTATTTTATTTTTTTGTTGGCAGCAATTTGCATTTGCTCAAGGCGAAAAAACAGTTGAAATATTAAGTTCGAATGAAATGGAATTTATAAAACGTGATGAAGGCGATTTGAAAAAACTGACTGGCAATGTGATTTTGAAACAAGGCGATGTAATGATGTATTGCGATAGCGCTTATTTTAATGATGGCATAAACACCGTTGAAGCATTTGGAAATGTGAAAGTAAAACAAGGCGATAGCATCACTTTATATTGCCGCCATTTATTGTATAATGGAAATGAAAAATTGATGCATGCCAATCAAAAAGTAAGATTAGAAAAAGGCAGAAGCACTTTGCTTTCAGATAATTTAGATTATGACTTAAAACAACACAAGGGATGGTATGTTAACGGCGGTAAATTGATAAACGATAGCACTTTGTTAATTAGTAAATTTGGATATTATTATGCTGAATCGGGCGATGCATTTTTTAAAGAAAAAGTAAAAGTTACTAATCCGCATTATTCGTTAATAGCCGATACATTTCAATACAATGTAAGAACAAATACTAACTATTTTTTAGGCGCTACCAATATTACTACAGATAGCACCAAGGTATTTTGCGAAGGCGGTTATTATGCTTTAAATACTGGCGAAAGTAGATTTATTAATCATGCACATATCAATACCAATCATCAAGATGTAAAAGCTGATACAATAGATTTTAATCAGAAAACAAAGATGGGTGCAGCTTTTGGCAATGTTTCATTTTATGATTCGTTACAAAAAATTTTAATTCATTCGGGCGAAGCACATTTTAATTCGGCTACTAATTATTTAAAAACATTTCGTTCGCCACAATTGCAAACCATATTAAGTAATGATACTTTGCGCATAAAAGCCGATACATTAATATCAACCAACAGCAAAAAATTTGACTCTACCATTTCGAAAAATGATACAGCGGATAAAAAAATATTGTTGGCTTTTCATCATGTAAAAATGTATAGCAAAAAGTTTCAAGCCGTGTGTGATTCATCTCGATATTCATTTGTTGATTCCTCATTTGTATTATATCATCAGCCTGTGTTGTGGGTAGATAGTAATCAGCTATCGGGCGATACTATTCAAATATTTACAAAGTATAATAAAATAGAACATTTGGTGTTGACGCAAAATGCTATGATTGTAAGCCGTATACATCGAAGATTATTTAATCAAGTGGCTGGAAGGCTTATCGATGGCTACTTTGCTAATAACGAATTAAGCGATATGTATGTAAATGGAAATGCCGAAAGTGTATATTTTTCGGCTGATAAAAACAATGCTTACACAGGCGTAAACAAAAGTATATCGAGCCGAATGCGATTTAAATTTGCAGCAGGCAAAATGGATAAAATATTTTTTTACGACCAACCTGAAGCCTATTTTACACCCATGAAATTTTATAAAGTTGGCTCTTTAAATTTGAAAAACTTTAGCTGGAAAAGTGATGTACGACCTGTTGAAGGGTGGTTTAAAGGGAAATAAGAAAACTATATTTTGAATCATGAAGTGCCCCGAAGTAGAACTTTGACACAATAAATGCAGCTTGGGTAGTTCGACTATTACTATTGTTGTTTTTCTTTAATTGCAAATGGGAAATTTACTGCTCCTTGAATTTCAGGTATTTGTTTAGTAGGATAATTTTGTTGCAAGTATTGAGTCGAATTGCTGAAAGCCATTTTTGTTGATAAAATATTTGATTTAGTAATCGCTTGAGTCCATTCATTTGACGATTTAAAGAGTGAAGATGTATAAAATCCGCCAAATTCGTCTGCACTTGCAGATTCATAACATCTGCATGAATAAATACAAATACATCCATTTTGACAGCTCTCTAAGGCGTTATAAAAATAAAATCGAGATGTTTCAACATCTAAGTTTGAAGAAAACTCGAGACCTTCTAGTCCCCAATTTGAATATCCACTAGATTGAGCAGTTCGGCATGCATCTACAATAATCAGTTGTTTGGAAGATGATGATTGCAGTAATTCATTAACACTAATTTCATCAGTATCATTTAGTTTCAAATATGTATCTTCAGTATTTGTCGAATATCTACCATGACCTGAAAAATAAATTAAAACATAGTCGACGTTTATTCTCCGAATAATATCAAGAACAGAACTTTTACTTGGATTTTTTAAACATTTGATTTCGCTGTTTTTATCCCAAGCACCACCAGTTGGAGAAATTAGAAACGTCGTAAAATTTTCAATGTCCCAATTTACACCCTTATAAAAAATGTCATTTTGTTCAGGTTGTTCAGGACTGCCAATAAGTAGTGCTAATCTGTTCATTTATTAATAGTAATTTTCTGGTTACGTTTAACACAAATTTCGGGCTAAAAACCTTCACTTTCCAATACATCTTTTGTCCCAATTAGTAGTTTTTTTTTAAGCAATAGTTCTTCTACTATTACTTGTCCAAATATTTCTTTAAGTTCGTTAGTTATTTCAATAACATTATTTTCTGTGTCCACTAATATAGCTTTAATCTCATTAATACTAAATCTCAATAAGTATTTTTCTTCTTCAAAATGAGGCTTTGGTTTAACTTGTTTATTAGTAAAATCTTTATAGTTGTATTCTTCTTCAAAAATTATTGCCAAGTCTTTATATAATTTTCTCCATTCTCTTTCATTGTATGCGACTTTGGTGTCATTATTTTTTCTTGTAACGATATATTTTTTTGTCAAAGCTATAATTCCCATACTTCTATTAAAAATCTCATTTGCATAATTTGATATGACATCAACAAGCTCCTCATTGTAGTTATTTCCTAAATAATCAAATACGTCTTTAACTTCATTAGATATTTTTTGTTTTTGGGAAGTTATTATTTTGTAAAGGTTTATTTGTTCTGAAATGCGTCCTTTTTTATTATTTGTATTTTGTTCTAAAATGTTTTTAAAATGATGTAGCTCATGATGTAGCAAAACTGAATCAGTAAAAAAACTTATTGCATCGTCTATTAATCCGTCTTCATAACTATAAACAACTGGGTTAAGATAATTACTAATCCCCCACTTTCGGTCAAAACAAATTGCAGAATTGCCGTAATCAATAACTTCATTTTCGCCAATATCTCGAACCAATATATTGCTAAATGAAATCATAGGAACTAAAATACATTTATCCCCAACTTTTTCCTCCGCATATGATGGTTTGAATCCCTTATCTCTTAAAATTTGTTTAAGTTTGTCTATGCTAGTAATGTGGAATAGGTTGTCAACTGTTTTTAACATAAATTGTGATTTTTTCAGCGGTTATAAGTGTCCTTTAGCTAACTTATATTTTAAGTGGATTTATTTAAAAACTAATTAACTCCTCCCATTTTTCATTTTATTGAAAAACGAAAATAATAGTAAGTTTTTAAAATTATTTTTTATTTGTATTTTCGAATACCAAATGGAAAATAAATACATCCATACTACCCCAGAGAATAATATAGCTGCCGAGTCGGTTGCTTCTTATCAGATGCAAGATGCTGATGATAACCATCAATTAGAAGAAGCCTTGAAACGCACTGATATGGAGAAGTTTCAGTACTTGATGAAGTTAGTTAAAACACAACACATGATGCAAAAAATGAGCATCAGCCATAAACCTTAATTACATTTGGGATAATAATTTCAAACCGAATTATGCAATAGAAAAAGAATTTATAATCTTTGATTTCTTTATGGTTCGACAAGCTAACCATTACGGTCGTGGTTAGCTTGTCGAACCATACTCAACTTCTAAACACTTAATATAGATTTAAACTTACTTGTTGTAATTCTATTTTTTCAATGGAAATTTTTTTTCCAAAATTATTTTTCGATAGCTAAAAATTTCATTCAATTTTGGTTGTACAATTAAACCGTGAAATAAATTTCCAAACCAACCAAATGGTAGCTGATAGTGAATGATATCAGTCATTTCCACACCACCAGTCAATGTTTTAAAATGATGCTCGTGATGCCACAAACTATATGGGCCACGGCGTTGTTCATCAATAAAAAAATGGGGCGATTGCACTTGTGTAATTTCAGTAAGCCAATCAAATTCAACAGCTTTAAACGGACTTACTGTATACAAAATCATTTGCCCAGCATATACTTTTTCGGGCAAGGTTGATTTTATTTTAAAACTTAAATCGGGTGGTGTTATTTCATTTAAGTTTTCGGGGCGACTAAAAAAATCCCAAGCTTGCTCAATGCTAATTGGCAAAAATTGTTGTTGTTTTAAAATGTGAATCATCGTTGTTTAAAATTTTCGGATGCTGCTCATGCCGCCATCTGCTTTAATAATTTGACCTGTTATAAATTTACTTTGTGGTGATAATAAAAATGAAATCAAAGCTGCTACATCTTCGGCTTCGCCAATTTGTTTCATCGGATGCCTTTCTGCGCCTGCCTTTCGTTTCTCTTCAGTGTTTAAAAATTTTTCTGCCAATGGTGTTTCGGTTAGCGATGGTGCAATAGCATTTACTCTAATCATGGGCGAAAATTCGGCGGCTAAAGATTTCGTTAAACCTTCCAAAGCGCCTTTGCTGCTGCTTATTAAGGCATGAAATGGCATCCCGACAGTTACTACTACTGAACTCATCAACACCACACTTGCATTTTTTGATAGCAATAAATTGGGCAAATATTTTTTAAAACATTCGGTTGCACCCAACACATTCAAATTAAAATCATCAAAAAAATCTTTTTTACTAAATGTTTTAAAAGGTTTTAGCTGTATGCTTCCTGGCAAATAAACAAATCCATCCAACGGCTTTTCAATTATGGGTAAATGCAATTCATCTGCATTGAAATCAACTACATGATGAACAATATTTTCGGGTAATGAATTTCTGTTTCGTGATAACACCATCACTTCATTTCCATTTTCATCTAATTGATTGACCAACGCCAAACCAATACCACTGCTGCCTCCAGCAATTAAAAAAGTTTTTTGCATTTTAGTTAAACAAGAAATTTTGGGGAATGTTTACCTTTAAAAAACGATATTTGCTTTGATGAACAAAAAAGAATTTTTTCACAGAAAAGATGAAACAAAAACTATTGCGCTTCAAATATTAACGGCAGCATTTCGTTACCTCATTTCAAAACATTTTTAATAGAAACAATGTTATAGACGCAATGGAAAATGTAATTGAGATAAATGATTTGGTAAAAATTTACGACAAGCATATTGCCGTAAATCATTTGCATTTAACAGTGCCAAAAGGTGAGGTTTTTGGCTTGCTTGGGCCCAATGGCGCAGGCAAAAGCACTACCATTAGAATGATGCTTTCGCTTGTCAAACCCAATTCGGGTAGCATAAAAATTTTGAAAAAAATTTGTTTGAAAAACGAAATGAAATTTTGCAAAACATTGGCTGCATTATCGAAAAGCCCGATTTTTATTTATACTTATCAGCTCGAAAAAATGTAGAGTTGTTTGCTAAA
>JBEEMV010000119.1:0-9280 GCA_041192505.1 Bacteroidota bacterium | reverse complement strand
AAATAAAAGGGGAGTTAGAAATGGTTGCTGAATATAAAAAATTTCCATCTATATCCTTTCCTAAACTTCCATAATATGCCGCCCCACCCCATGCACTGCCAATTGTAGGATTTATTATTTGGTGTGCATTTAAGTATTGCCCAGTTGCAGCATTAAAATCAACTAAATATAACCCATCAAGTCCTGTAAACGAAGTGTCAATTCTCATAAATATATTTATTGTATCATTTGATAGAATTGTTACATTCTCGACTCTGTCTGAAATGTTTGAAGCCCCAGCCATAGCACTAAATTTCAAATGAGTTTGATTACCAAATTGAGATGTTGGTGTCCAATACCAAATCAAATTTCCATTTTGGTCTAATTTCAATAATACACCATTATCAGAAGTATAAGATGAACTTGCTTTTGGAATAATTAAAGTATTATCAATGTAGAAGTTAGCAGAAGGAACTTGAGCACTGTTAATAAACAAAATTAAGTTCCCTGCGGTATCAATTATCATTTGACATACATCGCAGCCAATGGCAGTATCACCAATTGTTTTATACCATAGTAATTGCCCATCGCAATTGTATTTTGCAACAAAACCATTTGGGCGATTAAATAATTGCAAATGATTATTTATGGGGGTTCTATTGGCATGTTGCCCGTTTGATTTTACAAATGGATTGTCATACATTCTGCCACACACATAAGTGTTGCCCATTTTATCCATTTTCATTTGCATAATAATTTCATCGCTAGCACCGCCAACCTGCCCACTACTACCCATACCGCTTAACCACTGCCAATTGCCTTTTGCATTGGGGGCTTGGGCATACACATTGCCAATGAGATAATGTGATAATGTGATAATCAGAAATAAGATTATTTTTTTCATTTTTATTTGCTTTATATAAAATACTAATTTGGATAATTATTTAAAATTATTCCTTTATCACTTTGATTACATTTTTTGTTTTACCAATTAAATGCAGAAAATAAATACCATCTTCTAATTCATTCATTGTGATAATTTGTCGAATACCTTTTGTGCCAAACTCTTTAATCTTACGCCCCAAAGCATCTACTAATATTATTTTTTGAATATTACTTTCATTAGTCCATTCTATGCTTAGTAAACTATTAGTTGGGTTTGGAAATATTTTTACAAAATTATCATTAGTTAAATAATTCATTCCTGTTGAAATGCCGACATAATAACACGCACTCGTATCTATACAATTTTGAGTTGTTACAATCACACCATAATAGCCTGTTGAGTGTGGTATCAATGAATCATTAGTTGCGCCATTAATACTTTTATGAGTTGAACAATCAAACCATTGAAAGGTCGAATTACTGGCTTGTGCTATTAATACACTATCTACTTGCTGAATTGTTACGTTCGGAATTGTAACAGTTAGATTTAAATTGGCTGATGAATCACATCCCAAATAATTAGAAAAGTGATAAGTGTAAATACCACTTGCTGCCAAATTATGTCCGCAAAAAATATACACTTGCCCATTACAAATTGTTGCATTTGTGCTGCTTGAAGAATTATTCAGAACGGTAAGATTTAATGCAACAATGGTGTAGCATCCTCCACCTTGAACTGTTACTGTATCATAATAAATTCCCGATTGTGTAAGTGTTTGGTTATTGAACATATAACTCTGTCCTGAACAAATTGTTTGTGTAACGTAGTTGATGGAACTTGTGCCTGTTTGAAGGTATAGGATAATTAAACTATCACAACCTAAATAGTTTGTAAGTGTATCAAAGTAAGTTCCTGCGGTAGTTAAATTATTCCCATTAAAATAATAAGATTGTCCCGAACAAATTCTTTTAACTAAAGAGTTACTAGAACTGTTTAGTACATTTAAATACAGAGTTATTAAACTATCACAACCTAAATAATTTTGAATAGTATCAAAATAAGTTCCGCTTGTATTTACATTTTGATGATTGAATAAATAGGAAGAACCACTACAAATATTTTGATTTAAAGTTGCTGTTGAGGTATTCAGAATTGTTAAATGAAGAGTAATAAAACTATCACAACCTAAATAATTTATAAGTGTGTCATAATAAGTTCCACCAACAATTAATACATGATTATTAAACATAAAAGAATTACCGTTACAAATATTTTTGTTAAACGAATAATTAGAAACTGGTAGAATTGTTAAATGAAGTATGATGATAGAATCACAACCTAAGTAATTTTGAAGTGTGTCATAATAGTTGCCACCAATATTAAGTGAATGGTTATTAAATCCAAAAGATTGATTGGCACAAATACTTTGATTAAATGAATAATTCGAAACAGGCAACACTGATAAATGCAATGTGATAAATGAGTCGCAGCCTACATAATTTATAAGTGTATCAAAATAAGTACCAGCACTATTTAGTGCTTGATTGTTGAAGGTGTAGAATTGATTAGCACAAACATTTTGATTATACGAATAATTGGAAATAGGTAATACCGTTAAATGAAGAGTAATAAAACTATCGCAGCCTAAATGATTAACAATAGTATCTAGAAATGTTCCCGTCTTGTTACAAATTTTTCCGTTAAAATTATATGTTTGATTATTGCAGGTAGTTCTATTAATAACTGATGATGAATTATTTTTTATTGTTAAAATAAGAACAATAAAACTATCGCAACCATTGTATGAAACTGCGGTATCTTGATAAGTTCCACTTTGATTTAAAAAGTGATTATTAAAATAATATGGATAATTTATGCAAGTGCTACTATTTAAAAAAACTGTAGAATAAGGTTTTACAAACAAATGCAAAACAATAAAAGAATCACAACCGAAATATGAAAGTAAGGTGTCATTATAGATTCCTGCTGTGTTTAAATTACGTCCGTTAAAATAAAATGTATTAAGGTGGCAAACAGTATCAAAAATATTTGTGGTATTTAATGGAAGTAAAGTGATGACCAATCTTGAGTAAAGTGAATCGCAGCCAAAAATTGAATGAACTGTATCAATAGAAGCACCTGATGAAGAATACAAATGATTATTATAAAAATAGGATTTACCATAGCATATTGTCTGTTGCACTGTATCATTATATGGAACGATAAATTGAATGCTTGTTGCGAAAATACTATCACAACTAAAGTGATGTTTTATTGTGTCATTTATCACAACTGAATGATAAAAAGTATCATTTTTGAAAACATAATATGGTGCATTACATACTTGAATTAATTTGTTTGCAATAATGGGGTGTGGGCAATAAATATTGAAAGCAGCATTGGTTACTATTGGTGTATTGTAATCAAAATAAATAGAGGCTTGGTTATGTAAGGAATAAGCAAAAGGTAAAGTGTTTTTGAATTTCACTCTGAATTGAACAAAACCTTGACTGCTATCTTTTGACACAGAAGTATCAGGCAACATAATATTGATAAAATTAAAGGATACATGACCTGCACTATCAACAATTGCTTTGGGTTGAAAACTATAACTTAAAAGCTCTAAACTAAATGGGTCAATGGCATGGTCTAAGGTATCTTTCACAACAACATTAATTGCGGAGGCAGTACCTGTGTTCTGAAAATGAATCGTGTAAACAATATTATCATCAGTTGTGTTTAGTTGATTGGTCGGAAAATTGTCTTTTAAATTTGGGTCAAGTGCGCCTAAAACTGTTGTACAATAAGTGAATGAATTATTGCTCAAGTTATTATCTGTAAAGCCAACTGGTGTCGTAGTTGCTTGTAAACAAACATTACTTCCAATAACCAATGAAGTTGGAGCATTACAGTAAAAATCAAAATGTAAATTCCAATTGTTCTTACTCAAAGCTTTATTTATCCATTTAATAGTATCTAAAGTAGCTGAAACATAATTGGGAGGATAACTCCAACTTGCTGCATTTGAATATTTAATTCCACCATTTAATATCACTGTAACATTTGCATACAAATTACCTACATTACAATTTTGAATATTGTAATAATTATAGGCATCTATAGCTTCAACACTGCAATAAATATTTTGCCCCTGCCTAACCATTCCCGAATGAATACTTTTCAATACCAAGTCGTTATAACTGGATTTGCATTTCATTGAAAAATCTTTATTAAACTTCATAGAATCCAACGGCGTTATTTTTGCTTGCAGTGTATCATGTATTGTTGGTGTATTAAAAACTAAAGGAGTGCCTGCCGTATCTACTTTGATAACAAATGTATCCGAAGGGCTAATGTCAAAAAAATATTGTCCGTAATAGTTTGAAAAAGTTTTTTGCAATAAAGTCATTGTTCTCTTTTTGTACAATTTTACTGGAACGTTTTGAACCCTTATGTCAGCATTATCTAACAAATGATTGCTGTTAATATCATTGTATAGATTGCCGTTAATATTTACAAATGAAGGGCAGCTATTTACATTATTCGGAAAACACATTCCATAAGTAAACATTGATGGAGTTGATGTAAAAGATGAAAGAGGAGAAAAGTTTGAAAAGCATTGAATAGAAGTATTCGTAAAATTTAATTCTGTTAATGAAGAATGATTGCTTCCATGAACAAAAGGAGGAAAGCAAGTTAAATTGATATTGTTGCTACAATCTAAGGCATAACAATAAGTTGCTGTTTGGGGTAATTTAGAGATGTTTGTTTTTTGACAACCTAATTTGTAAAATAAATTACTGCTTAACAGTTTTGATATACCACTGTCGCCTAAATTATTTTTTGAAACATCAAAATAGAGATAACTGGCAGAATATTGATTTCCAGAACCAATATCTAAATTAATAGTACTGTTTTGAGTTAAACTATTACTATCGCATAATAATGTATTATAAGCGTAATAACAATAAAACGGACATACATTATTACTCATGAAAGTTGACGGAGAATAATTGTTTTGAAAATTAGGGGTTTGGGTAATGTCAGTAATATGATTGATTCCAAAATCTAAATAATAAAGATTCCAATAAACTCCTTGTGAAACTGTTGGATAATTGTATACGTCTTGATTAGTAAGGTCAATTGCCCCAAACAAGTTGTTGGCTCTATAGCTTATTGAGTAAATTGAAGTTGGAAACCACGACAAATTAAAAGAAGAAAACTGATTATAACTACCATCAAATGCATTTAGATTGGGACACATAGTTCTTAAATCACTTGAGTAATTTCCTAATCCTGTAAGTTGATTGTGAGATACATTTAAGGTGTTTACTGTGTTGGGTAGATTAGGAAAATATTGATAAAACTGATTGTATGAAATATCAATTGTTGTAAGTGTAGTACTGTCAAGTCCGTTAATATAATTCAGTTGATTATGAGAGCATCCAAAAGTCGTTAAATTTTTAGGAACGTTAAAGCCCCACAATATAGAATTGTAGCTTACATCAAGATAGGTTAAACTTAAAGGAAGGTTTCCGAGGGAATTATTACTAATTTGGTTATGTGAAATATTGACATAATTAATTACATTATTTAAGTTACTTAAATTGCAGTATGAAATTGAATTATGTGAAATGTCATAGTGGGTCAACACATTATTTGCTGAACTTGGACTGGGTGCATTACCTGTGATTTGATTTCCAAGAATGTTAAAATAAGTTACTCCTGCAGGAATTGTACTCGGGACAGAAGTAACATATCCCCAATAGGAATTACCAACTAAATCGCCGCTTACATTAATATAGGTAGCTAATGCAGGAAAGTTTGGAATGGCTCCCGTTACTACACCATGAGGTAAATTAAAATAAGTGATGCTATCGGGTACAGCTCCAAAAAATTGTAAATAATCATTAGTAGCAGAAAGATATTTTAACCCTATTGGTAATTGAGGGCTGTATGTATTATGAAAGCTTTGAGCCCCCATGTTTTGAAATATTATAGTATCAATAGAAGGCGGATAAATAACAGAACCTCCGCTATAAGATGCAACTCCACCTATATTATTACCATCAACAATTAATTTTCTTAAATAAGGTAAGGTTGGTGAAAATGTAAATAAATTGGATATGTAGTTAATTTTAAGTACCGTTAAAGAAGTAGGTAAAGAAGTTATCGAAAAAGGGTTTCCATTAATTATTCCACCAAATTCTAAATATTTTAATTTATACAGGTAGGCTATTGGGTTAAATGTAGTTATATTGGTATTGTTATTTACCGTTAATGAGGATAAATTGACAAACGCATTGATTCCTGTTAGGTTAGCAATGTTGGCGTTGCTCAAATTGATTGAAACAAAAGATTTAACAGTTGTTGACGAGCTATCTATCATAGTTCCTGCTGCGTTAAAACTGCTTCCTAATCCATAGGTGTAAATTAGTTTGTGCCTCAAATTTGTATCAGGTAATGATACCCATGTTTGTGCTACTGCCTTTTCAAAAAAGGCAGAGAATAAAACAATAAGGAAAAGTGTAATTATTTTTTTCATTAGAAAACTGATTTCTTCGATATTACTTTTTTTATTGTAAAGATATTCTATGAATAAATGTGCTGCAAAATAATTTACAACACACTCTATTCATATTTTGGTTAACGTTTAATTACTTCCATTTTGGTTTCGCACCATACATTTTGTTTGTGTCTCAAAATTACGGTATAATGTCCTTCGGCTAATACTTGTTCATTTACAAAATAAATAATACCTGCGGCATTATCCAATAATTTTTGATACACAATTTTTCCTGTTGAACTTTGAATAATAGCTATTTGTAAATCACCATTATTTATAACTACTTGCTGCTCATCATTCAATGCAATTTTATAGTAGATAACTGGTTTGCCCTCATTAGGATTAGGTACTATTTTAACCATGCAATCTGTATTTTTATCACCGATAGCTTGTAAAGGTTTTGTTGCTTGGTGCGGTTTTGTATGTGTTAAACGATATTGTGGGCAAACTGGTAAATCAACACACAAGTTCGGATTTAATGTATCAGCCATACAAGAGATGCCGCCCGAAGCCATATCTGTTACTATTATTTTAAAGCATTGATGAGGGTTGCTTGATGTATTGGTAAAAATAAATGGTACAGAATTTATACCTGCATGTACGGCATTAGGTGTTGGCAATGTAATGAAACCATTTGTATTAACAATACTTAACTGAATTGATGGATTAGTGTACCCAAAAGGACTGTTATACCATAAATTTATTTGATACTGTGGGTTGCCTAAAGCATCATAACCTATACAAGTAAATCCTTCGATAAATGCATCAAAAATACATCCATTTGTTTGAATGCAATTAGCACTACTATTCAATGCAAAACAAGTTACATTGCTACATGGTTGATTGGTAGCAGGGGCAATAGCATCTAAATACAAACACATAAAACCTGTATAGGAAAGTGTATCTGTAAATATAACATAAAAAGGTTGTGTCATTCCGCCACCTACTGTTCCTGTATTTGAGCTTAATAAACCTTCAGTTGTATTAATCGTATAGCTTACACTTGCACTATTTGCATTTACCACATCGCCCCAAATAACATACATTGGATTACCATTTCTATCAATACCATAACATTTTTCGCCATGAAAAACAATACTCATATTACATGGCGCAACTATATTACAAGTATTGGTTAATGTAACACATGGCATATCAAATACACAAGTATCAAAACTGCCCACAGTGCTAATAGTACAACAAAACTGACCTTGTGAAGCTGGCGCAGTTATAGTTCCATAAATCGTATTATTACCCGACAATATGGTATAAGTTCCTAAACTAATATTACCATTTGTTGATTGAGTTTGAATAGTAGCAGGTGTAGGACAATTATGTACAATGTTGATTCTACATTGGTACACAATATTTCCTGCATTATCCTGCCCAACACAAAATGTAGAATCAATAGTAATAATATCAGCAGCACAACATTGACTGCAAGGCGACACTTGAATATCAACAATAGCAGATGTATCGCAACAAGTGCCAGTATTATTACACATTACTTGTTGATAGTATCCACTCAAGGCAGGATGCAATTCATTATTGCTGCCCACAAGATTATTGTTTACAGGTATTCCATTATACAACCAATTGCTGTTTGCGTAATTAATGTCAATAGCAGCACATACTTTATCAGTATCGCATAAATTTAAACAACCTGTTATTAAACCTGAAAAATCGGGCGCAGATTTAATATTTGCATAAGCTACGCTGCTGCTGCAACCTAACGAATCTACAACATGAAAACCATATTGTCCGCCTTGATTAATGCTTAACTGACTTAAGCCCATGCCCCATACACCATTCATCCAATAATAAATATAAGGTGCATGTCCGCCAGTGGCATTAGCAGTAAGTGTAACATTTTGCCCATTATGAATACAATAACTGCTTGGGTTAATAGATGGAATTGATGCTACAGGTGGTGCATTTACAATAATATTAAAAGTATCATTGATGCCACAAGTTGTACCATTTGTATGTTGCATGTGTGCTATAATATGATAAGGCGATTGGGCTGATAGCAACATGTTTTTTGGAATAGCAATACTACCCGATGTACCTGATAAAACGGATGTATTAGCTTTGGTATAAAGACTCCAACTATAAGTATAACTGTTGCCCATATCAAAGGAATAATCAACAGCTTCGCCAGCACATACGCTACTTTTACCTTGTAAATTAATAGGCGGCATTAAAATAAATTGTGGGCTGATACTACCTGCTGATGCAGCATAGCAGCCATTACCATCTATTACACTAACCCAATAATTGCCCGATTGATGAACAATAGTACTGGCATTATATGATGTTGAATTAAATGAAGGTAAGCCATTATGCCATGTGAATTTGAATGGTGGATTTAATAAATTAAATGGTAATGTACTTTTCGGTTGAACTTGTAAACCAATGGTATCACCAATATTGATACAATTAATGCTCAAATTAGTTGTAAAAGTAATGCCATTACTTAAAATATTGGGCATTGTATTTCGTTTAGTGGTATCCTTCCAAACTGTAGAAGCACCGAGAGCAGGCGTAGAAAAAGAACATAACATGGTATCCACTATTTTTAGAGATACTTCAACTAATCCTAATTTAGTAGATGGAGATGTTCGGTACAAAAATGCTTCCCAAGGATTTTTTAAATTTGAATAAAATTGATGAGTTGAAAATGTTCGGTCATCAAAACTCCATTCCCAACCTAATACTTTGGAAGTGGTATTGGCTTTAAATAATAATGGCGTTAGTTCGCATTGATTAACCCATGGGCTATCAATAATAGTTGCCGTAGGCATAGCAGAAACATTGAAATTTTTACCTATGGTACATCCATGTTGCGG
>JBEEMV010000118.1:0-9215 GCA_041192505.1 Bacteroidota bacterium | reverse complement strand
AATAAGATACCGAAGCATTATTGCCATAAGTATCGCCATCCACATCAGCAAAGTATCTTTGCGATGTATATACTGTTACATCCAAATCATTACAATCAGTATTATTTACCGAATAAAAGGTTGGCGGCGTAGTAGCATTTACAGCGCATACATTACTTACGGTGCTGCCTGTACCATAGCCATCGTTATCAGCATCGGTATAAAACACATTAAAGGTTGCATGTTTTGTTGGGGCATTATCATTACAATCCGAACTATCAGATGAATAACCCGTTGGCGCTGTAGAAAAACATAAATAAGCAACCGAAGCATTATTGCCATAAGTATCACCATCTACATCAGCAAAGTATCTTTGCGGTGTAAATACCGATATATCTAAATCATTACAATCAGTATTGTTAATTGAATACCCAGTTGTTGGCGGCGTAGATGCATTTACGGCGCAAAGTGTAGCAGTAGCAGTACTACCATAAGTATCTAAATCGGCATCAATATAAAATGAATAAGTAGCATGTTTGGTATTATCTACATCATCACAATCGCTTGCTAATGATGTAAAGGCATAACCCAATAAGGCTCTTGTACCATAACAAACAGTAGCAGTACCGTTATCATATCCATCATGATCAACATCAATATATAATGAACCGCTTTGCCATACACTATCTTCCGTATCATCACAATCAGTATTGTTAATTACATACCCAGTTGATGGCGGTGTAGATGCATTTACAGCACAAAGTGTAGATGTGTTAGTACTACCATAAGTATCTAAATCGGCATCAATATAAAATGAATAAGTATCATGTTTGGTATTATCTACATCATCACAATCGCTACCCGATACTGTAATGGCATAACCCAATAAGGCTCTTGTACCATAACAAACTGTAGCAGTACCATTACTATATCCATCATGATCAACATCAATATATAATGAACCGCTTTGCCATACACTATCTAATCCATCATTACAATCAGTATTATTAATTGAATAACCACTTGGCGGTGTAGTAGCATTTACAGCGCAAAGGTTTTGTACTATTCCTGTACCATAAGTATCAGCATCAGCATCTACATAAAATACATTAAATTTATCATGCATGGTTACGGCGTTATCATTACAATCCGAACTATCCAATACATAACCTACTGGCGTACCTGTACAAACAAACATACGATCATTAATATCGCCATAAGTATCTGCATCCACATCTTTATAATATGCTTTTGTTTCGTTAACAGTTACATAAAATGTTTTTGAATTATTACCACCTACGCCATCGTTTATTTCAATAGTAAAAGAATCAATACCAATAAATGAAGGATCGGGTGTGTAGGTTAATCCAGTAGGCAATCTATTTCCACCATTCGAAGAAATAGTATAAGGAAAACCTGAAAGAGTACCATTTACTGGCGAAGTTAATTCTGTCCAAGTTAATGTTTGTCCATTATCTAAATCTTTTCCAATAATATTATTATTTATTGTGTTGTTAGATGAATTATCACAAACAGAAGGAATAGTGGTTGAACCAGGCAAAGTAGGAGCATTATTTATTAATACATTATTTTGTGTTGCCGTTGGTGAATTATTACCAGCAGCATCCTGAAAACTTAATGTAACTGTATAAGTACCAGTAGCAAGTGTAGAAGGTCCAGAAAAAATAGCTGCATTTGAAATTGCATTAATATTAAAAGTAAAATTAAAACTTGTAGTTGCAGTTAAAATAAATGTAGATACTGCCGAAGTAGTATTATTAGTAAACTTTAATGTAACAGAGTTCGACTTAGGTGTTTCGGGAATAGTAGCAATTACATTTACTACACTATTATATGCATTAGTAGAATTAGGTTGAGTAAGCGTAGCCACTAATGGTGCCGTTTGATCAACAATATAAGTACCAACAGATGCAGTATAAGCAGTTGGACTATCGCCATTCGAAATCTTAGTTATTCCGTTTCCACCAGCAATTAAATCTAATCTAAGAGTAGCCGATGCCCCTGTAACAGCAATAGTATTAACTGTTACATCATATATTGATGTTGAAATAGTAGTTATACTGGCAATAGTAAAAGTTGCCGAACCAGAAGTAACAGTTACAGCAAACGAACTGGTATTAACATTATTAACTGGTGCATTAAATGTAACTCTATAAACTACTGATGAACCATTTGTTATCTGCGCTTTACTTGCATTGGTAACCGACCGTTGAATACTTGTAATCAAGTTTACTGATGCTGCAAAACTACCAATGGCAACCATTAACATTGGTACAACAAAAAGCGTAATTTTCTTTAACATAATTTGTGTTTAAATTTTTTGAACGGCGAATATAAATTTATTTTGAATAACTGCCAAAACATAATGTAAGCAATTAATTAATAACTGACTACTTTTTCAGAAAAACAAATCTGTAAAAACACTCTTTGTTTTTAAAAACTCAATAATAATACAAAGTGGAATGTTGGAGTAATACCATATAAAAATAAAAAAGCCCCGATAAATTTATCAGGGCTTTTTAGTTTCGTATCTAAAAAAGAATTAATATTCTCTTCTTGGGCGAAAACTACTACGTTCAGGACGCTCTTCACGTGGACGAGCTTCGTTGCATGTAATGTTTCTACCTGAAACTTCTCTACCATTTAAGCTGTTAATAGCAGCTGTAGCTTCAGAATCGTTAGGCATTTCTGCAAAGCCATAACCTTTTGAACGCTTGGTGAACTTGTCGGTAACAACTTTTGCAGATGTAACCTGGCCATGAGCTGATAACATATCAGTTAATTCAACGTCTGTGATGCTCCATGGCAAATTTCCTAAATAAAGATTCATAAATGTGTTCTGTTTGAAAATGTTTAAAATGAAGCGTAAAAATAAACTTATTTTTAATATAAAAAAATATTTTTTTTGCCATTGTATATGTTTTAAAATATTCAAGTGTATAGTTTTTTGAATATTCAACTATAAACAAAGTATATTGTTTTACCACTAAATCTATTTTACTTTTCATTTTTTTTCAACTTTGTAAGCAACCGAGTTTTCTATCGGTTTATTCTAATTAATTTTAATGCAGCTCAATAAATCACATTATACCTTGCAATTCTTTATCTCATTATTCTTAGCTTTTAGTTGGTTTAATACTGGTTGCCAATCAAATGGCAGTTCACATTCGCCATCCACTCATCATTATATTCAAAATACCGATAGTATTGCATCTGCAAAAATATTTAAGCAAATTGGAGGGGCAGAAAAAAATCGTAAACTGGATTCTTTCTTCCAATTTAAAATTCATCAGCAAGGTTTTAATGGTGCTATGTTAGTAGCTCAATGGGGACAAATTATTTATAAAAATTGTTATGGCTGGGCCGATGCAAATAACAGAGAAGGGATAAATGAACATACTGCCTTTCAATTAGCATCTGTATCAAAACAGTTTACGGCTGTTTGTATTTTACAATTAATGGAAAAAGGATTATTGAATTTAGATGATGAGGTACAAACTTATTTTCCAGCTTTTCCTTACCCTAATGTTACCATCAAATTATTGTTAAGCCACAGAAGTGGATTACCTAATTATTTAAACTTTGCTCCATTGTATTGGAAAAACAAAACACAATTAATGACCAATACTGATTTGATACAAATGATGATAAATAATAAGCCTCGTATTGCAAGTCAACCTAATTCGCATTTTGAATACTGCAATACTAACTATGCTGTATTAGCTGCCATTGTTGAAAAAATAAGCGGAATGAGCTTTGCCGATTATGCTGAACAAAATTTATTTAAGAAATTAGGAATGAATGATTCTTGGATTTTTACTCAAGAAAATTATGGTAAATGCACCAGCAAAGCATGTGGCTATAGCCGTACTAATTGGATTAAAGGTGGTATTGATTTTACAGATGGTGTAACTGGCGATAAAGGTGTATACACATCAATAAATGATATGTGGAAATGGGATTGTGCCATGTACGATTACACCTTATTAAAAAAAGAAACTTTAGAGGAAGCTTATCAACCCCGTAGTTTCGAAAAACATGGTGTTAAAAATTATGGCTATGGTTGGCGTATGTTTGTGTACTCACCAACACTAAAAGCAGTATATCACAATGGTTGGTGGCATCAATTTAACAATGCTTATTTCCGTGGGTTAAATGATAGAACTACGGTAATTGTATTGGGTAGTAATTCTAATTTTGCAAATTATCAAATTCAACCTATTCTCGATATTTTATCAGGCACAAAAACATCAGCCAACACAAGTGTTGATGAAGAAGATAAATAAGCGGAATATTTTTTTGCTCAATTGTTAAATCCATTTATCTTCGCCGCAATGGATTATTTAATAACTTTTCAGTTGCCCGATGTAATGGATGAAAGCTTTATCCAAACCATTCCTATGCATCGAGCAAAAGTAAACTCATTATTAGAAGCTGGTGTAATTAAAAGTTATAGCGTAGCTATAAATCGTGAAAAATTATGGATGGTAGTAGAAGCCACTGATGAAAACGATGTGGAGCATATTATTCAATCATTACCATTGCACGAATACTTAAATGATTTTACAATTGACATTTTAATGTTTTCATTAACTGCCAATACCGAAATGCCACATATTAGTTTGAATTAAGAATACACCTATTATTATTACAATAATAACTTCACGATAAACTTAAAATCAATTGCTTATAATTTTCCCATTTTGTTAATTCATTTTATATATCTTTAAAATAGTTAGCAAAAAGGTTGACATGGGGCTTTTAAAAACGTACTTTTGCAAACTTTTTAAATTAAGACTGCCTTATTTTATAACCAACCAATAGTAATGAAATTATCTTCTTTTATTTTCGATGTTCCTCAAAATTTAATTGCTCAAACACCTTCAAAACTTCGTGAAGACGCTAAATTGATGGTAGTTAATCGCAAAACTGGTAAAATAGTTCACAAGCATTTTAAAGATATTATTGATTATTTTGATGATAAAGATGTAATGGTAATTAATAATACCAAAGTATTTCCGGCTCGTATGTATGGCAAAAAGGAAAAAACGGGTGCTAAGATTGAAGTATTTTTACTTCGTGAATTAAATGAATCGCAACGTTTATGGGATGTATTAGTTGATCCTGCTCGTAAAATACGTGTAGGCAACAAATTATATTTTGGCGATGATGGAATGTTGGTAGCCGAAGTGGTAGATAATACTACAAGCCGTGGTAGAACTATTCGCTTTTTATTTGATGGCACTGATGAAGAATTTAAAAAAACATTAAATGCAATGGGCGAAACACCATTGCCTAAATACATTAAAAGAAAACCTACTGAAGAAGACGAAGAACGCTATCAAACAGTATTTGCTAAACACGAAGGCGCAGTAGCTGCACCAACAGCTGGTTTGCATTTTAGCAAAACATTGATGAAGAGAATGGAAATAAAAGGTATCAAATTTTCAGAAGTTACTTTACATGTTGGATTAGGAACATTTCGCAGTATTGAAGTAGAAGATTTAAGCAAACATAAAATGGATGCTGAATTTTTTGAAGTTGATCAAACAGCGGTTGACATGATTAATAAAGCTAAAAATGAAGGCAGAAGAATTTGTGCGGTAGGCACTACAAGTATGCGTTCGTTAGAATCATCAATAACGGCGCAAGGCATGTTAAAACCTCAAAAAGGTTGGACAAATTTATTTATTCATCCGCCACATGAATTTAGTATTGCCGATTCATTAATTACCAATTTCCATTTACCAAAAACAAGTTTATTGATATTGGTATCGGCTTTTGCTGGATACGATTTGGCAATGGAAGCATACCAACAAGCTATTAAAAACAAATATCGTTTCTATTCGTATGGCGATGCCATGTTGGTTATCTAATTTTAAAAAAATCAGAAAAAAAGGTTGCTAAACTCATCTTGTTTAGCAACCTTTTTTATTTACTTTTGAACTATGAGCAACACAAATAAATTTGCAATTATTGTAGCTGGTGGCAGCGGCACAAGAATGAATACTGATGTTCCGAAACAATTTTTATTGCTACACAATAAGCCAATTATTGTTCATAGTATCGAAAAGTTTTTGTTAGCTGATGCTGAAATTAAAATTATAGTAGTATTGCCTAAATACCAATTAGAAAGATGGAATAATCTGCAAACCGACTATCCATTTTTAAAACAAATAAAAACAACAATAGGCGGTAGCAGTAGATTTGAATCGGTAAAAAATGGATTAAATGAAATTGATGGTGATGGATTAGTGGCTATACATGATGCTGTACGCCCATTGATTACAAAAAATAAAATCAGTGAATTGTATTTAAATGCCGAACAAAATGGAAATGCAATTCCGGCTTTACCATGTGTAGATACGATTAGATTTGAAAAAGAAAATGGAAATTATGAATTGATGAACAGAAATAAAATGTGGCTGATGCAAACACCACAATGTTTTATTATTCAACAAATAAAAGATGCTTATTTAAAAGCTAAACATATTGATTACACAGATGATGCAGCAGTTGCAGAAGCAGCTAATTATAAAATCAATTTAGTAATGGGTGATAAAAATAATTTTAAAATAACAATACCTGAAGATTTGGAATTAGCAGAGCTACTAATGAGCAATTTTAATTGATTTCTTTTTCTTACGGTTGCTTATTAATACCGCTACAAACATTCCTCTTTCAATGAGCGGTAAATTCATAGGCACAATTTGTTCGCCATTACCAGCCAATTCAATATCATTTTTTGTGCTTACCAATTGCCCAGCAGCATTATAAATTTCTAATGTGTAAGTAGTATTTTGCTCTATTAATGAATGTATTTTCAATAAAGGTTCGCTGCCATTTCCTAATACAGTTACTTCTTCATCATCTGTTTCGGCAACAATTGCTAATTCACTATTTGTAATATCGGCCAAATGGCTTTTGCCAGTTTTTCTACTTGCAAAATCAATAGAAAATTGAGGATTATCAATTATTTCAAGTAGTTCAACAGTAGATGTATAATTTTTTATCAATTCATTCGTAGCCACTATTTCGGTTAGTTTTACTTTTTCACCATTTTGTAAAACACTTATTTCATAAGCGCCTTCGCCATTTTCATTTTCAATAGTAAATGTAATTTTGTAGTGATTATTATCCACTTTAAAAGCCGCACTTTCTATTAATTTTTTGTTCATTGTTTCAACAGTTTCAGCTTCATCTGTAGTACCTAAACTAAAATTGCCAAACGATGTTAATAAGCCCGAAACAATTTGCCCTGAAGATGATACATTGCCTAATGCTTTACCACCTTCATTATTCCAGTTTTCATTAACCATGTGGCTTACTTTTATTTGCGATATTTTTTTTTGTTGAACATCATTATAAGCTACTTTTTCATGGTTCCAATTTAGTGCTATATTAGCTGTAGCATGATATTTTTCGTTTTGATTAATATTCCAATATTCTTTATCATTGGTAGATGTAAGTTTGTTTAATGATTTTGATGGTGGTGCATCTTGATGATAACTACAACTAAATACACTTGATTCGGATACATTTCTTAAACCTGCTTTTCTTTCTACAGAACCATTTCCAACAGGAAAATCAAAATCGGCCGAACCATATTTTTTTACTGTTCCGTTAATATGTTTCGAATCATCATCGCCAGTGTAGGTGGCATTACTTTTATAAATTAAAAATGTTGGCGTAGCTGCTGTAGTAATAATTCCATTACTAAAAATATGCAAATTAGCCACACTCATATTTGTATTTAAAACAATACCCTCTTTATTATCTGTATTAAGATTATAGGTATTGAAAATTTTTGTACCACTAATCGATTGTTCTTTAGTGCCTTTTAAATAAAGCGTTCCAACGCCTGTAGTCATGTTAGCTTGCTCGTTGGTAATATTTTCGGTTACATATAATTTGCCATTGTTTACCAAGTTGGCGCTACTTTGATTAATCAAATCGCCCCCTACAAATAATACATCTTTTGCGGTGCTAATTCCGATAGGAACTTGGCTTGTAAAAGTTATTTGGGCAAATGATGAGCCACCAAATAAGGTAAATATTAATGAATATATGTAGTGTTTTACTTGCATCAAAAAGGGTTATTGTAGAAGTAATTGTAGAAATTTAAGCTCTATTTCGTTTTAAAAAAATCAACTGCAAAACCAAGCGATAATTGCAGTTGATATAATGTTTCAATTATATTAATGTGTAATAATTTTAAATGTTTTCTTTTTCTTGCTCGAAGTAGCAGTTGAAAGAACTGCGAAATACATAGCTTGCGGTACGAAAGGAAAATCTAAAGGAATAATTTGAGAGCTACCAGCCATTACTTCAATATTTTCAGATGATTTTACTAACTGCCCTGCTGAATTAAATATTTCTAAAGAATATGATTCATCTTTTGAACTTGCAGATGAAATAACTTGAATGGCAGGTGTTTCCATGCTGCTTAATAATTTGTAAGTATTGCCACCATCTTCATCTGCTACCGCTGCACCGGATGAACTACAATCGGCATATACGCTTCCTAAATCGCTTGCAGCATTCATTTGATCTACGTATTCTAAATTAAATACAGGCTTATCTACCGATTCAGTTAAAGTAATTTTTGTTGAATAATTAATATCATTTCCTTTTTGAGGCATTAAATGAGATAAACTTATTTTTTCATTATTGTTATTTATAAAACTAATGTTATACGTTCCATCTCCATCATCATGTGTTGCAATCCACGATAATTCATATTCGCTATTACCCAAACATTTTACATCCAAATTTCTAATTGACACTGGCAATACTGCACTACCACTACCAAATGAAAAAGGGCTGAAAGTGCTTAATGTACCTGAAGTAATGCTTCCACTTGTTAATAAACTTCCAGTTGCGGTACCCGTTTCGCTTCTCCAATTTGAGCTTGTATAATGTGCCACTTGCATATAACTTAAGAATGAAGTTCCTAAAGCCAATGCACGTTTTAATACATTCCATGTCATATATACCTTAGCCGTTCCACCACTATTTTTATCAATATACCAATACTCATTAGTATTTACTAATGATAAACCTGATGATGTTAGAATGGAAGAAGTATTAGGTGTATTTTGACCGTATTTGCATTGAAAATCGGATGATGTAGATAATGCACGAACACCAGCAATACGTTCTATACTACCATTGCCAACAGGAAAATCAAAATCTTGTGTACCAATTTTTTTAAC
>JBEEMV010000117.1:0-3721 GCA_041192505.1 Bacteroidota bacterium | reverse complement strand
AACTGGAGAAGTAAAATACCCAGGCGCCTATTCTTTAATTTCAAAAAATGAAAGAATGATGGATGTTATTAATCGTGCTGGAGGTTTATTGCCTTCGGCATTTCATAAAGGGATAATTTTAATTAGAAAAGAAAAAAAATTAGGCTTAGTTGTAGTTGATATTGATAAAGCTATTCGTCGGCCTAATTCTCAATTCAATTATTTTTTAAGAAAAGGCGATTCGTTAAAAATTGATAAAATAAATGAATTGGTTAGCATTATTGGCGATGTTCAGTTTAGCGGAATTGATTCAACAAAACAAGTTAACGTACCTTATTTTACAGGCAAACGAGCAGGCTTTTATGTTAAAAATTTTGTGGGCGGATTTAAAAAAGATGCCTTACGCCGCAAAACTACAGTAATGGATGCCAATGGTAGAATACGCAGCACACGTAAAGTTTTAGGCATTTTTAATTTATATCCAAAAGTAAATATGGGGTCTAAAATTTTTGTTCCTATTAAAACAATTAGAACAAGAGATAAAAACGGGCAACCAATTGATTGGAACAGAGTAATAGAAAATACTACAGTAAAAATTACAGCAGTTTTAACTGTGATTATTTTAGCACAAAGAATTAATATAAAATAAAAATTTTGTAGTGAAAATAATTGAAACACCCATAAAGGATTTATTAGTTATTCAACCTCAGGTTTTTAACGATAGCAGAGGTTATTTTTTTGAAAGTTTTAATCAAAAAAAATTTAACGAATTAACTGGAGGTAACACCAATTTTGTTCAAGATAATCAGGCATATTCAACATTTGGTGTGTTAAGAGGTTTGCATTATCAATTAAATCCATTTTCGCAAGCAAAATTAGTAAGTGTATTGCATGGTAAAGTATTAGATGTGGCGGTAGATGTAAGAAAAGGTTCGGCTACTTATGGCAAACATTTTTCTATCGAATTATCAGATGAAAATAAAACACAATTATTTGTACCAAGAGGTTTTGCTCATGGCTATGTGGTATTGAGCAAGGCAGCTCATTTTTTTTACAAATGCGATAACTTTTATAGTAAAGAAAATGAAGGTGGTATTGCATTTAACGATGCATCGTTAAATATTAATTGGCAAATTGATTTATCACAAGCCATACTTTCAGATAAAGATGTAATTCTACCAAACTTATCTGAATCAAAAAATAATTTTGAATAATGGCTTCAACCAAAGATTATTTTTCTTTAATAAAGTTTAGTCATACCGTTTTTGCATTGCCATTTGCAATCATTGGCTTTTGCATTGGATTAAGAGATATTAACTTTGAAATTAGCGCTCTTATTTTACCATTATTAGTTAAAGTTTTAATTTGCATGATTGCATCTCGTACAGCTGCTATGGCTTTTAACAGATACATTGATAGAAAATTTGATGCATTAAATCCAAGAACTGCTGTTAGGGAAATTCCGAGTGGCGTTATTTCGGCTCAAAATGCATTACTACTTACCATAGTTTCTTCTTTAGCATTGGTAATTGCTACTTACACCATCAACCCATTATGTTTTTATTTATCACCCATTGCCTTATTTGTAACGCTTGGATACAGCTATACTAAACGATTTACATGGCTTTGTCATGTTATACTCGGTATCGGTTTAGCATTAGCACCTGTTGGGGCTTTTTTGGCTGTGGCAGCTCATTTTGAATTAGCACCTGTGTTAACTGGTGTTTTAGTAATATTTTGGGTTAGCGGTTTCGATATGCTTTATGCCTTGCAAGATGAAGATTTTGATAAAGCAAATCAATTACATTCAATACCCGTAATTATTGGCAGAAAAAATACTTTATTGATTTCTATTATATTTCATTTAATAAGTATTATTTGTGCGTTTTTTGTTGGCGTTTTAATTCATGGCGGATTATTTTATTGGATAGGAACAGCATTGTTTTCAAGTCTTTTAATTTATCAACATATTATTTTATCACCCAAAGATATTAGCAGAATCAACTTAGCATTTGGTACTTTAAATGGTATATCAAGTATTATTTTTGCCATATTCTTTTTAATAGATTTTTTAATTCATTAATCAATATTATCATGAAAAAATTATTTATCATTTTATCTGCTGCATCTTTTTTTGCAATTAGTTGTAACAACAAATCAACTGAAAAAACACCTACTGAGGATTCAACAAAGATTGTATCAAATCAATTCGGAATTAAGTTCGAAAATTTATCGCCTATGCTTGTGGCTGATGTAGCAAATCAAGTAAAAGAAGGTAAAGAATTTAATGGTGTAATGGAAGGAAAGATTGTAGATGTTTGTCAAAAAGCTGGTTGCTGGGCAAACTTAGAATTGCCTGATGGCAAAACAATGAAAGTAAAATTTAGAGATGCAAAAGGCGAAGAATATGGCATTGATATTAATTCAGTTGGTAAAACTATTGCTGTGCATGGCGTTGGTTATATGGATACCATTTCGGTAGCCATGTTAAAACATTATGCTGAAGATGCTAAAGCAAGTAAAGAAGAATTAGATGCTATTACAGAACCAAAAATTTCTGCTGTATTTAAAGCTGATGGAGCTATATTGAAATAATTTGTTTCTTGTATATCGAACTAATTATTTGATAACCAATTAATTAAATTGTTATTTTTCTTCTATAATTTATATTATGTTAAGTAGTGTTAAGTGAAAATACAACACACTTCTATCATCAATTCAATACTACTCTAAAGTTATGTAATTCAGTTTATTGTCATAATCTCTGTTTATCACCTCTTCTATAATTTCAAAGTGATGAGGATTATTTACAAAATCGAGGTTATTAATATCTAAAATTAAAATACGGCTGTTATTCAAATTTTTAAATAAACTAAAATATTGCGCTTCAATATTTTCTAAATATTCATCTTTTATATTCTGCTCGTAAGCTCTGCCACGAAGTTTTATTTTCTGTTGCAAATTTTCAATTGAACAATGCAGATATACAATTAAATCAGGCGTTGGTAAGGTTTTATAAATAATATCAAAAATTCTGCTGTACAATTTAAACTCATCATCGGTTAAGTTTACTTTGCTAAACAATTGCGATTTGATAAATAAATAGTCGGTAATTACGCCATTAAAGAAAAAATCTTGCTGGGCTGTCATTTCGCTTAGCTGCTGAAATCTTTCAGCTACAAAGAATAATTCGAACGGAAAGGCAAACTTTTCGGGGTTTTCGTAAAATTTTGCAATGAAAGGATTATCAGCAAATTGCTCTAATACCAATCGGGCTCCCATCTTTTTAGCCAACATAGTTGCCAAAGATGTTTTGCCTGCGCCAATATTCCCCTCTATAGTAATATAACGATATTGCATTTGATAATCAATTCTTTATAGCAGTTAGTTCATCTTTACAATGAAGCAATAATTCGCTTATATTTTTCTTCAAAATAGGATGAATAAAATCAGGAATTAGTTCATGTAAAGGCGCTAAAGTAAATCGCCTCAAATGTAAGTAAGGATGTGGAATTTGTAAGTTTGGTTTATCCACAATTTCCGAATTGAAAAATAAAATATCAATATCGATTGTTCTGGGTCCCCATTTTTCCTCTCTTTTTCTGCCTAAATTTTGTTCAATCAATAAAATTTTTTGTAGACAACTTTCAGCAGATAGTTCGGTTTCAATAATTAAACATTGATTTAAAAAATCATTTTGGTTTTCGTTTCCCCAAGCTTTTGTTCGGTAAATAGATGATTT
>JBEEMV010000116.1:0-6808 GCA_041192505.1 Bacteroidota bacterium | reverse complement strand
CCAATGTTATATTTTCTATTACCTCTTGAATAAGATCATCAATCACATTCAATGTTAAGGTTTTCATGGTATCGCCAGGTGCAAAAATTATTGTATCAGGAAAACTAATTGCGTTATAATCTAACCCCAAATTTGCTGTACTTGCAATAGCGGTATCAATGGTAATTAAAACGGTATCGCAATAAATTCTATCTAATTTTATAGCTACCGAAACTGTACCTACATTTTCATTTACACTTTGAATTAATGGTGTTGCAAAATATACATTTGGCAGTGTATCATTAGCATTAATATCAATCACATATACTGAATCGGTGCCTATGGATGCACCACCTGTAGGATTTGTTAAATGAATAATAATAGTTTCTAAACCTTCTTGCAAACAATCATTTACAATGCTAATAGGCACATTGATATTTTGAGCACCGGGTGTAAATGAAACTGTTTGATTGGTAAATGTATAATCTACAGCTTGTGTACTTGAATTAGCAATATCAACAGATACATCAATAGTTTGAATAGTTGCACTCGATTTTGATAAGTGAATAGGAAGCTGAATTGTAGGTGCCAAATTTTCATTTACTAATTGATAAGTAGGTGTAGTAAAATTAAATTCAGCAGCCGTATCATTATCAATAATTGTTAATGTATAAATGCTGTCAATTCCTTTATCTAATGTATCAGAATTGTTAGTTGGATTGATAAATTGTAAAGTTACCGTTTCATTTCCTTCTACTATTAAATCATCAATAATTCTTAAAGTATCATTAATCGGTGTAGACGAATTAGGCGGAAAAATTAAGGTTTGAGTAGTATAAGTAAAATCTAAATTTTGAGTAGCCGAGCCAATGCCTACTACTACTGTTACTTTGCTGGTATCATTGTTAGCATTGGTAATGGAAATAGGAATATTAATCAATCCAGCCGACTCTAATTGTGTATCAAGCGGTGTTATAAAATTTACACTAGGATTTTGCCCACATGGATTCATCGTATGCAACCCCAAATAAGAATAAGTATTGGCAGGATAAATCGTCCATTGATTTTGAACCACATTCCAACTCGTATCGCCATTATTTACACTTGGGTTACGAACCAATGTAACAAATTGTGTAATGCTTCCGCTTGAACCCAATGGCCATCCACCAGTAGGGTTCGAACAAATAATGCCAAATATATCTAAGGTATCTCCACTCGGATTTATTAAAAATAAAGCATCATTACCATTAAAGTTTAAGTTGCTCCAAGTTGTATCGCTGGCGGCTGCCACTAAGGGGTCTACAGTGCCTGCGCCATTATTGATTACATATACGCTATGCGAAGCCAAATTATATGGGGGCATATTAAATGTTTGTACTTGGGTACAATTGTTATTGGCTTTTACAATTACATAGCCACTCATGTTAATAGCAATGCCGCTAGGGTTAAATATTTCAATGGCTTTGTTGCCCGATGTGCCTGTGCCTTGTGGCGAAACGTATTCGCTAAAAAATAAATCGCTGCATGGCACATGGTATTGCGCCCTTGAAGTATGAAACAGCATTACTAAAAAAAACAGTGTAAATAGTTTTTTCATTGATTTTAAATTTTGTTCAAAAATAAAGTAAATTTTTCTTATTTTTTCAATAAAAAAAGAGCCGCTTTTGGATACGGCGAAACCACAAAACAGTTTAGCTTTTACGAAAATTCTTCCACCTTAATTATTTTAGTTTTACCAATTCTATCATGAATCATTACATTGCTTGGATGAAACCAAATAGAAGCAACATCAATAAGAATAGCAATGCTTAATACAATTTTGCTACCGTTGAAAAAAGTATATGGAATCGATATACTATCGTAACTATTTCTAACAATTAAATGATTTGCAAGTAGCATTGAAAAAATTAAGCCCACAGAGGTATAGGCTATTTGTAGAATATTTCTCAATATTGCATTTCCCCAATTTATGTTTTCATTGCTAAATGAAACTACTTTTATTTTCATTATTTTTTTTCCTACAGTTTGCGAATAAAATCCTTCACAAAGTGGTTTATAAACTAATGAAACAATTGTACCTACATACAGCATTTCAATAGGTATCGACCACCCCAACCATAAATTTCCATAAGTTATTGGAATGATTAATATTGCCAATATTATACTATCTATAACGGCTGCCAAAAAGCGTTCTGATCTAGATGCATTTATCAATTCATTTTGTTGAATAGATAAATTTATTTCATTTGAGTCAAGTATGCTTTCGTTCATAAGATGTATTGTATTATTAAAAGACAATATTAGTTTTTTATATTCAACGATGTTATTTTTATCTATAAAAAAAAGAGCCATTTTTTATAGATAAAATGGCTCTTTTAAAAATTTAATTTAATCGCTTAATGATGATGATGCCCATGATGATGTGGGTTCATCAGTTGATCGTATTCTTCAATCGAAACTTCTTTAGGTGTAAGCAATATATTTTTTCTTAAATGCCCAAATACACGTTCATCAATTATTTGTTGAATCATATATTCTGCCTCTTTTTCATTACCTAATATTCGTTCCGAAATACCTTCCAACATAGCATCTTCCATACCTTTATATGCCTCTCTAAGATATTCCATTACTTTAGCTTTTACATCAGCCTCATTTACTTGTAATGAATTTTCTATTATCATTTTATTTTTTATCAATGTCCATTTTAAATCAGCAATAAATGATTCAAAACCTTCATTTAAAGCTTCATCAGTTAAGGGTTCTTTGTTTACAGATTTTAGCCACTTACGTAAAAACTGAATCGGAAATTCCATCTTCGTATTTTTCACTAAAAAATCTCTTACATCAGTATTCGTTTTTCTGGCTGTTTCTCTTTCATACACTTTTTCTAATTCTTCTTTTATAGCACTTTTAAACGCATCTAAAGTAGTAATGCCTTTGCCTGGAAATACAATGTTATAAAACTCTTCATTCAATTCAGCTTTATTTAATCTGAATATTTTTTTTAATGTAATAGTCATTGCCGTTACATCTATTTTCGTAAATTCTTCATGCGAAACATTCAAAACTTTATGAATAATAAATTCAGTATCATTGTTGTAAGCAGCATTAAAATCAATACTCATTGATTCATCAACTTTTAAATTAAGTATGCTCTTTTTAATTGCCTCATCCTTAATTGTAGTTACTAATAAATGTATACTTTTTTCAAATTCAGCGCCTTTTACTTCAACACTAATTACATCATCATTACCCATCGTATCGGTTTCTACACTTTTGCCATGTCGAGTTTGTTCATAGCTTACTTCTTTATCTATAATATCGTCCGTAATAGGTATTTTTAATTCAGTAATCTCATCAGTTCCATTAGGCATGGTAATAGTAAATTCAGGTTGAATGCCCAATTCAAAAACAAATTGATAATCGGTGGGTTGGTTTATATCCAACTCTTGTGTCATGGGCATCGAAAGCGGATGACCTAAAAATTTTATACTATTTTCACGAATATAAGCATCTATTTTAGCCGATGCATTTTTACTTAATGCATCACTTAATAATTCTCTGCCATGCATTTTTTTTATAACTCCTGATGGAACCATACCCTGCCTAAAACCTTTTACTGTTGCAGTTTTAGCCATTTTTTTTAAAGATTCTTCTACTTTAGGCATGTACTCATTTTTGGCAATAGTAATAGTTACTTTTTGATGTAACAAACCAATATTTTCGTTGTTAATTACTGACATATTATTTTTTTTCTATTATAATTTTTGGGTAGCAAAAGTAATAATTTTTTATAGGTTTTTAAGAAGCAATTTTTAAATTAAAATAGTGAATTATTGTAAGCGTATAATAACAATCTAGTAGCATAAATTCTTCATCAAATGGTTACCAACAATCGCCGAAGGCGACTACTCAAAATCCGTTTAATTGATAACTAACACTACGCCCACCACCAATTGATTTAAAAATTTTTAATTGTATTAATTCCTGCAAATCTCTTGTAGCTGTAGCTTTTGAAGTTTTATTGATGCTACCATATTTTGCAGCATTCATTCCGCCTTCAAATCCATCGGTGCCTTCGTCTAACATTTTTTTGATGGCTTTCATTTGTCGGGCATTTAATTTTCCTTTCCAATTTTCAAAAAAATAGTGTTTGGCTATTGTAAATTTCATTTGCAAATCTGTTTCCTGCAAGGCTTCTTGCATCAACTCAACAAAATAATTCAACCATTTAGTTATATCTAAACCCAATGAGTTTTTTTGCAAACTGCTGTAATACAATTTTTTATTTTTTTCTATTGCTGATGAAATACTTATTAATACAGGCTTCCCAGCACTTTGCGCTAATGCTTTTTCAATTAACGCTCTACCAATTCTGCCATTTCCATCTTCAAACGGATGAATACTTTCAAAATATAAATGGGCTATGGCAGCTCGAATGGTACTAAATAAAATAGGATTTTTTCCTTTCGGCGAAGTAGCATTAAACCATTCTATAAATTGCTTTATTTCACTAACAACATTTGCTGATGGCGGAGCTTCAAAATGAATTTTCTGTTTGCCATAAGCTCCTGAAACTATCTGCATTGGCTCTTTGTGAGTTCGCCATTTACCTACCGAAATATTTTTATCATACTCAAATAAGAGCTGATGCCATTCTAACAACATTTTTTGTGTTAGTGGCTTTTCAAATTCTGCTCTCATTTTTATCATGAGTTTACATATTCCTTCTGCACTCTTATTTTGTATAGAGGTATTTTTCGGAATTAAACCCAGATTCTTTTTGATAGAAGAAAGCACATCTTTTCTGCTAAAAACTTCACCTTCTATTTTTGATGTTTTCAACGCTTCTTTCACCATCAAATCTAGTATTGTTTCGGCATTGATGCCTTTTGGTAACGACTGCAAAGCACCATCATACTTAGCTTCTGCCTTAGCAATAGCCAATAGTTGATGGTGTAGTTCATTTACCTTATAAGTAAAATGAGGCCAATCTTTTTGTTCCCAATTATAGCGAATCATGAGCCGATTAAGTGATTTATTCGGCTCAAATATAAGCATTTTTTGAGCCGATTACAAATTTTATTCGGCTCAAATTTTGGGAAGATTTAGCCACGAATGCACGAAGTAATTTTTCTTTTTGTTCCTAAAGGACAATTGGTAGGTATAAATTTATTATCACATGGCTACTTAAAAACACAAAAGAATTAACCATCGATAATGATAGTATTACAATACCACTTTACTAATTTTAGAGTCACTTTATTATACTTGAAAATGTAACAGAAAAAAGGATATTTACATGAGCCTTTCTTTACATACACTGTTTGATACATCCAATTATCATAAATAAAATAACGTGAAAAAGTAAACTCAAATTCCCTTTTTGAATATGATAACTTTGGTCGCCTAAGTTTTATCTTTTTAGTAAGTTTTGAAAAATTTATCGTATCATAAAATAATTTCAAATGGCTTTGATTGATGTTTCTATCAATAAATTTCAATTCATCTTGTAAATACTTTCCGTTACTAGATGAATCATCAACTAAATATATTGCTTTGGTCTTTTTTGGTAAGAAGAATTTTGATGAGCCTTTTTTATGAAATAAATCATTTAGAATAATCTTAGTTTTTTCCAATGTATCAGATGCTTGAGCATTTAATAAAACTGGATTACAAAGTAAAGACGCCGTTAAAATTATAATTGCTACGTATTTCATTTGATGTATTTTTTTCTATCTCATCTCCCTTCTCTTTCTCCATTCATTTTTCGCAACACTTTCTACAACATTAGCTGCACTGTTTTTGGTTGAGGCAGTTTTGTTTTCAAAAAATTGTGCAGCCACCAAAGCTGCTATATTGGCTTCTTCGGCGGTTTCGATTTTTAAATATTCAGGCTTGAAATTTTTCTCAATAAAGTGTGTTGTTAAATTTCCTGTTCTAAAATCTTCATGTTGCACAACCCATTTCCCAAATTGCAAAGTGGTTTGAATGCCCGTGATTTTATATTCATCAATGGCTCTGCAAAGTCGGTCAATAGCTTCATTACGGGTAGGTGCATGCACAATTAATTTAGCAATCATAGGGTCATAATAAATCGGAATATCCATGCCTTGTTCATAAGCATCATCTACTCTTACGCCAGTGCCGTTGGGCTTTTCATAACGAACCAATCTTCCAATATCAGGTAAAAAATTATTCATCGGGTCTTCAGCACATACACGAAGTTCAATGCTATGTCCATTAATTTTTAAATCATCTTGTGTAAATGAAAGCGGTAAATTCATTGCCACTTTTATTTGTTCGGCAACTAAATCTTTACCACAAATAATTTCTGATACAGGATGTTCAACCTGCAAACGAGTATTCATTTCTAAGAAATAAAAATTCAATTTATCATCTACCAAAAACTCTACAGTGCCTGCTCCGCTGTAGTTACAAGCCAATGCCAATTTAACCGAACAGTCGCCCATTGCCTTTCTGATTTCGGGTGTTAAACAAGCCGATGGTGCTTCTTCTACCAACTTTTGGTGTCGGCGTTGAATGCTACATTCTCTTTCAAAAAGATAAACGCCGTTGCCATGATTATCACACAAAACTTGTATTTCGATATGTCGTGGAGCAGTTACATATTTTTCAATCATCACCGCATCATCACCAAAAGAATTTTTGGCTTCACTCTTCGCCATTTCATATTGCTCTACTAAGTCTTCGGCTTTGTAAACGGCTCTCATCCCTTTGCCACCGCCACCTGCACTGGCTTTTATCAAAACAGGAAAACCAATTTCGGTTGCAATTTTCATTGCTTCGCCGCTGGTTAAAACTGCAC
>JBEEMV010000115.1:0-6203 GCA_041192505.1 Bacteroidota bacterium | reverse complement strand
AATCGATTTAAGTGATTGTTCTAATAATTCAAGCGAAGAATCTATCTTAAAAGAAGCTAAAACAATGGTTTTAGGCGACGATATAAATTCACCTGCTGAAAAAATATTACAGAAAATGAATGTTCCATTGGATTTAGAATGGAAAAGCAAGTACTTTCTTTTTTTTACTGATATAAAAAAAAATGAATTCTTTAAATTTAATAAACTACATTTCATTTGCAATGTAAATATTAATCATTCGATTATTAACTGTGGTGGTGGAACTGGGGGTTTATATGCAGACGAGTTGGATTTAATGTATAGTAATAACCAGAATTGGGGATCTTGTTCTCCTTGTTTTTTTATTGCATTAAAAGAACTTTTAATTCCAAAAGAGTAGTCATTATAATTAATTTAAACGTTCTTTTCCGCCGTGGTTAGTGTCCCCACTCACCACTGTATTATTTTATTATTCAATGTTAAATTGGAATTCCAAGAAAAAAGTGGACAAAATTTTAAGCACATTAAGCAGCATTTTTTAATTGGTTAATGATTAATTGTTGATATTCTAAAATTGTTAAGTTGTTTAAATGTTCTCCGCCGTGGTTAGTGTTCCCACACACCACTTAACTATTTTATTTTTCAATGTTTAATTGAAAGCAACAAATATACTTTATTGAAAATAAAAAGTGTTTATTGAATTACTTTTATCGAAACAATGTAAAGTTTAGTTAAGGGCACTAAGTTCGGCTTAATCTGAATGAACTACTCAAAAGCATTAGCTGTATATTTTGTTTTTTAATAAAAAATAGTTTTCTATTTTTATTGAAATTTAAAATAGATGCGAACTATTATTTTACTAACCCTTTCCAACATCTTCATGACTTTTGCATGGTATGGGCATCTTCGATTTCAGCATGTAGCATTATGGAAAGTAATTTTAATAGCATGGGGTATTGCATTTTTCGAATATTGCTTAATGGTACCAGCCAACAGATTAGGTAAAGAACAATTTAATGTATATCAACTTAAAACAATTCAAGAAATAATTTCATTAATCGTATTCTCATTATTTGCCGTTTTCTTTTTAAACGAACCATTTCATTGGCGCTATGCAGTAGCTTTTTTACTTATTATTGTAGCCGTTTATATTATTTTTTCTAAATAATTTTTTGATATGAATTTTAAAAAATATGCTTTCTTTTTTATTGTACTTATTAGTACAAAAGTAAGCGCCATTGATTATAATAACTATGCAGCAAAAAGTGCAGCAATGGGTAATACGGGTGTAGCCAATAAAGATATTAATGCATCATTTACTAATCAGGCAGGATTAGCATTTATTACCAAAGCTCAAATTGGTATTGGGTTTCAACAAAAATTTATGTTAAATGATATACATCAAATTACAACAGCATTTGCATTGCCTACTAAAACTGGCACATTTTCGGCAAATGCCATTTACTTTGGTTTTAACGAATTTAATGAAACAAAAATTGGACTCGGATTTGGCAAAAAATTAAGCGAAAAAACAAGTATGGGTATACAGGTAGATTATTTGCAACAACATATTACCAACGAAGCCAATCAAACTGCTTTTACATTCCAATTAGGATTGCTTACACAGGTTTCGAAAAAAGTAAGTTTGGGTTTTCATACATTTAATCCTTATCCATTAAAACGAAATATTTTTCAAACCCAACTGCCTTCTAATTTTAGTATGGGTATGCAATGGAAAGCATCAAAAATGGTAGTTGTAAATACTGAAATTGCCAGTAGTTTAACTTCGCTTCAACCCAATTTTAAAGCTGGTGTTGAATATAATTTGGTAAAGAAATTTTATTTACGTGGCGGTTTTCAAACCCAACCAACTCTTTATTGTTTTGGCTTTGGCTATTACTTTAATACATTTAAAATCGACTTTAGTAATAGTGTTCATGCAGTGTTGGGGCATACAACTCAATTTAATTTAACCTATTTGTTTTAATCAGATGGCTATCAGTTTTAAAATATGGGGCATTATTTTAATTGTATTATGCAGTAGCATATCAATGGCTCAAACTATTGATTCTACTGATAATGATGAGCAATTGATAATAGAAAATATAGCATCATCAACCGATGCTGAAATTAAATATGATATTGAACCCACCCAATTATTATATTTCCGAAAGCATCCCATTAACTTAAATACCGCATCATTTGATGTTTTAAAAGAATTTGGATTGCTTACCGAAATTCAAATTAATAATATAATTAATTATAGAAAAACCAATGGAGAATTTAATAGCATTTACGAATTGCAAAGCATCACCACACTTGATTTAGCAACCATAAGAAAGATTTTACCTTTTGTAAAAGTGGATGGTAGTATTGATGATTATCAAATACCGATAAGCAAAATTTTAACTACAGGCAGATTTCAGATAGTATCAAGAATTAATTCTACTTTTCAAACACCCGAAGGGTATAAGCCTGATGCAGCAACAGTTTTACCATCTAATAAATATTATGAAGGCAATAAGTATAGAGTTTATAACAGATTTAATTATTCATTTGGCAATAAACTAAGCTATGGTATTACAGTAGAAAAAGATGCAGGCGAAACATTTTTAAAAGGTTCGCAAAAGCAAGGTTTCGATTTTTATTCAGCCCATTTTTTTATGCAAACTAATAAACGAATGGCAACCATTGCCATTGGCGATTATGAAATACGAATAGGGCAGGGGTTATTGATGTATACTGGGTTTGGGTATTCTAAATCGGCATTTGTTACATCCATCAAAAAGGAAACAAATATATTGATGCCTTATAAATCGAGTAATGAATTTAGTTTTTTAAGAGGCGCTGCTTTTACCTACAAACTAAATAAATATCATCATGTTACACCATTTATTTCGTATCGAAAATTAGATGGAAATATTGCTATAAATGATTCTACTATTGCCACCGATGATGCTATTACAACAATTCAACAAGGGGGTTATCATCGTACTAAATCCGAAATTGAAAATAAAAATACACAATCGCTTGCTATGTTTGGAGCCAATTATTCATTTAAAAAAAATAATTTCAAATTAGGCTTTAGTTCAGTATTTGCGCAATATGGCAAAGCCATTCAATCATCTAATCAGCCATATTCTTTGTATAATTTTGTGGGTAAAAACTGGCATGTATCGGGCGCTGATTATAGCTATATCTATAAAAACATTAATTTTTTTGGCGAAGCAAGTTTTAATAATAGTAAGCAATATGCCATTGTAAATGGATTGATTGCAGCATTAGATGCCAAGCTTGATGTAGCTATTTTGTACAGAAAATATACGCCTGGTTATTATTCGTTATACTCATTAGGGTTTTCAGAAAATACGAATAATATAAATGAAGAAGGATTTTATACAGGCTTTATTGCTAAGCTTAGCAGCCAGTTTTCATTTTCAGCTTATGCCGATTTTTTTAAATTTCCATGGTTAAAATTTGGTGTTGATGCGCCTACATCGGGCGTTGATTATTTTTTGCAATCAAGTTATAAACCCGATAAAGAAACAGAATTATACATCAGATATCAATACAAAAACAAACAAACCAATGTGTTGGATGCTACTAATCCATTGGCAAAGTTGAATAATGAAATAGTACAAAGCATTAGGTTTAATGCTAATTACAAGGCTTCTAAAGTAATTACATTGCACAATAAAGTAGATGTAAAAGTATATCAAATTGAAAAACAAAAAGCAGCAACAGGCATTGTTGTTTTGCAAGATTTTGGTTATCACCCCATTCAAAAACCTTATGATTTTACTGGCAGAGTTGCCTTATTTAATGCGCCTAACTTTAATACCCGAATTTATTCATTTGAGCAAGATGTGCCAGGCAGTTTTAGTGTGCCTATGTTATATGGTAAAGGCTTTCATGGCTTTATTATGATGAGTTATAGAATAAATAGGAAATTAGAAATTTGGGGTAGAGTAGGCGAAACTTATTATACTGAAAACACTTCGATAGGCAGCGGTTTAGAATTGATTAATACCAATCATAAAACAGATTGGAAAATACAGCTGAGATGGACTTTATAGACATCATTTTGGTAATGCTACCCTAAAGCAGCAGTAATTATTTGTAAAACTTTTTTCAGAAATAGTTGTTTCACTTTGCAACATCAATTTTTTATGAGAAGTTTGCACTTCGAAAAAATAAATAAAACAAAATAATCAATATGTATCCAGCAGAAATAGTAAACCCAATGAAAGCCGAAATGACAGCAGTAGGTTTTGAAGAATTATTAACACCCTCAAATGTAGATTCGGCATTGAATAGAGAAGGAACAACTTTGTTATTCATTAATTCAGTTTGTGGTTGTTCGGCAGGTACTGCCCGTCCGGGTGTTCGTATGGCAATTAACCATACTAAAAAACCCAACCATTTAACTACTGTATTTGCAGGGTTTGATGTTGATTCAACCAAACAAGCAAGATCATACACTTTACCTTATCCACCATCATCGCCTTGTATAGCATTGTTTAAAGATGGGGCATTGGTTCATTTTATCGAACGTCATCATATTGAAGGTAGAAGTGCTGAAATGATTGCACAAAACTTAGTAGGTGCTTTCGAGCAATATTGCTAATTGCATTTTAAATATACATAAGGCGTAGTAATGGTGTTGCTGGTATGCCCAGCTCTATCTACAATTTTTATTTTATATGAAACTGTATCAGCCACAAGATGGTCGGGGCGGCAGTTGCATGTAAAAAACATATTAATAATCATCGAGCCGCTTATTTGTTTAAAACTCCCTTTTTCGGGTATATGTGGTGGATTATAAATATAGGTATAATCATTTTTACCAACTCTTACATCGGTAATAAATACAGATGAATCGCCTGATGGATTTTCGCCCGAATTAAAACCAATATCGCCATCGCCATCGGTAAATTTGAATTTTATTTTTAATGAATCTTTGCCGGGGCTAATGGTTGTGAAATTATACGAATCGAACACAATAGCTGGTACTATAGGAAAATCAGGTGCTTTTTGGCATTTTTGTAAAATGAAAGCCAAAGGTAGCATTAGCAATAAAATGATTTTATATTTCATGAAATTTGAAACGCTAAAGTAAACAGCATATTATTGTAAATCAAAACTATTTTTTTGAACCACAGCTTTTATAATATCGATATATTTAATTCTTCTGCTTCATTTGAAAAAAGAGCATTAGCCATTTTTCAGTTTCAATATGAAAATTGTGAAGTGTATCATCAATATGTAGATGCTTTAAAAACGGATGTTTCAAAAGTTGATAGCATCGAAAAAATTCCATTTTTACCTATCCGTTTTTTTAAAACGCATCAGGTAATTACAAAAAATAAATTGCCACAAATTATATTTAAAAGCAGTGGCACTACTGGTGTTCAGCAAAGCCAACATTTAATTTCAGATACATCTATTTATTTACAAAGTATGCAACAATGCTTTAATGCTGCATTTGGTAATATTAATGAGTATTGTTTTGTGGCTTTATTACCTTCTTATTTAGAGCGTAGTAATAGCTCGTTAGTATATATGGTTGAACAAATGATGCAGATAAGTAAGCATTCATGCAATGGATTTTATTTGTATAATCATGATGACCTATATGAGAAATTGATGGCATTAGAAGCTCAAAAACAGCCTACAATATTAATAGGCGTAACTTATGCATTGCTCGATTTTGCTGATAAATTCAAACCAAAATTGAAGCATACCATAGTGCTTGAAACAGGCGGCATGAAGGGTAGGAGAGTTGAATGGTTAAAGCACGAAGTACATGACTTTTTAAAACAATCCTTCCAATTAAATACAATTGCTTCAGAGTATGGGATGACAGAATTATTAAGCCAATTTTACGCAAAACAAGATGGTATATTCGAAATGCAAAATACTGCCCAAGTATTTATTAGAGATATGTACGATCCTTTTCAAATAAGCAATGCAATAAATACCAGCGGTTGTATAAATGTAGTTGATTTGGCAAATATAAATTCATGCAGTTTTATTGCTACTGATGATATAGGAAAAATTAAAACATACAACTCATTCGAGATAATAGGTAGGGCAGATTATAGCGATGTAAGAGGTTGTAACTTAATGATTAGTTGAATTTGATATCACAAACACTACGTTGCATCTTCGTAAGAACTAATGCAGCTGTGGTGTTGCCTAAAATAAGTATGGCGAATCTATTA